>JBIITU010000353.1:0-3817 GCA_044340335.1 Steroidobacteraceae bacterium | reverse complement strand
CACGGTCGTGCTGCGGTGAGGAGTCAAGGTATGGAACGCGACATTCGATCGACGCCGCTGTTCGCTGAGGTCGAACAGTTCTACCGGAACCTGCACGCACCGGGGTCCGGTCACATCACGGACACAACGGATCTGTGTGTGTCGGCCGATGGTCGGCGCGTGTCCTTCACGGGCTTGCGGTTCGACAGTCTCGCGGCGGCCCCGACGTCGTGCATCGCCACGGTGGATCCGGCCAGCGGTGCGGTGTCGCTGGAGCCGGACTGCCCGGCCGGGAGCCGCATGCCCCGCTGGTCGCCGGACGGGTCGATACTTGCGTTCCTGAGCGACGCCCAGTCACCAGGAGATCACCGGCTGCAGATCGCACGCGCTGGGCGCGTGGTGCCTGCGCCCCCTGTCGAGGGCGTCATCGAGTCGATGGCATGGTCGCCCGACGGCCGTCGGCTGCTGATCGGCGTCGCAGGGTACGGTGCGGACCTCGCGGGTTGTCAGGGCGGCGCGACGACCCAGGCACGCGTCGACAACGGTCCAGCCTGGCTGCCGACACTCGATAGCGGCGACGCGGAGAATCTGTGGCGTCATGTCTGGGTCCTGGACGTCGAGGCTTCGACCCTGAGGCGCGTGAGTTCCGCAAGGCTCAACGTCTGGGAGTCGTGCTGGCTCGGCGACGGCCAGATCGCAGCTGTTGCATCCGATGCCCACGATGAGGGGGCTTGGTATACCGCGCGGATGGTTGCGATCGACGTCAGCAATGGTCAAGTGCGCGACCTTGTCCGAGTAACCGACCAGCTTGGGGTGCCGGCAGCCAATCCACAGGGAAGCATGCTCGCCTACATCGATGCGGTGTGCAGCGATCGGATTATCGTTTGCGGCGAGTTGCAACTCGTCGAGACCGGCGCGAACGGCGTCTCCGCCCCGCGCCGATTGGATACGCGAGGCGTCGAAGTCACGCATGTCGCCTGGCGCAACGCCGACGAGCTCGTCTATGTGGGCGCGCGTGGTCTCGAGACGGTCATCGGTGAGGTCCACGTCAGGGCAAACCAAACCGTAGAGCTCTGGGCGAGCAGCGAGCGCACGGGTCAAGGGTTCTATCCCAGCATCGCGCCGCTGCCGGATGGCGGAGTGTTGATGTGGGCGGAGGGTTGGGCGGTCGCACCCGAGCTCGTCCGGATTGACGCGGCGGGGCAACGGGTCCTGTGCTCCCTCGCCAGCGAGGCCGCGAGTGCACCCGGCGCATGTACCTCACGATCGCAGACTGCGGTCTGGACCGGGCGCGACGGGCTGAAGATCCAGGGCGTGCTGATCACGCCCGCGGGAGAGGGGCCGTGGCCCCTCGTGGTCGACGTTCACGGCGGTCCGATCTGGGGCTGCCGCGATCGCTGGCAGGGTCGGCTGCGCGGTGCGCGGGTGCTGGCAGATCATGGCGTCGCCTCGCTCTACCCGAATCCTCGCGGCAGTGGCGGGCGCGGGCGCGACTTCGCCGATCGCGTGCGCGGCGACATGGGGGGCGAGGATACGCACGACATCCTGCGTGGGGTCGATGCGCTGATAGAGCGCGGCATCGCCGATCCGAAGCGGCTCGGGGTCACCGGCATCAGCTACGGCGGGTACATGTCCTCCTGGCTGGTGACGCAGGACACGCGTTTCGCAGCGGCGGTGCCGATCTCACCGGTGACCAACTGGTACAGCCAGCACCGCACCAGCCACATCCCGTACTTCGATGCGCTGTTCCTCGACGGCCAGCCGTCCGCACCAAATGGACTGTTCCATGCGCGCAGCCCAGTGATGTTCGCGGATCGTGTTCGGACGCCCGTGCTGCAGCTCACGGGCGCGCTGGATCGCAATACACCGCCGACGCAGGCGATCGAGTTCCACCACAGTTTGCTGGAACACGGTGTGACCAGTGAACTTGCGATCTATCCGACGGCGGGCCACGGCATACGCAGCTTCCCGGAAGTGCTCGACGCGACGACACGCTACGTCGGCTGGATGTTGCGGCATTTCGACATGGTGTAGCGCCGACGAACACACACGTGCCTCGAGGGCGCGCCGGGAGCTTCAATGAAACCAAAAAGCGCTTGCATCGTCCTTGGAGCTGCCGTGCTCGGCGCTCTCCTCGCCGGTTTGCCGGACCTCGCTCATGGCGCCGCCGATCGCCCCAAGCCGCGCGCCAGCGACGCGGCGTACTACGTGCCGATGCGCGATGGAGTACGGATCGCTGTCAACGTCTATTTCCCGAACGGAACGCCGACGGCCCGGTTGCCGGCCGTATTGATGCAAACGCGCTATGGTCGCGCCGGTCTCGGGGCGTGGCCGCGAACGCAGCGCTGGCTGCAGGATGGCGTCGTGGTCGTGGGCATCGATACCCGCGGCTCCACGGCGTCCTTCGGTACGCGTCGTACGGAGTTGAGCCCCGATCAGATCGCTGACATCGACGAGATCGTCAGGCATATCGTCGCGCAGCCCTGGAGCGACGGGCGGGTGTTCGTCGCGGGGCAATCGTATGCCGCCGACGCAGCGGACTTCGCAACGTCGCGTGCGCTCAAGGAGATCATCGGCGGTGTCATTCACGAGGTCGACTTCGACGTCTACGCGCACCTGATTGCGCCGGGCGGCGTCATGAATCGCGGTTTCCTGGCTGAGTGGGGCGCGGTCACGCGCGCGATGGATCTCGGCCGAGGTGGCTTCACCCCGCAGACGGCGGCACGGGACTGCATCGTGCGGGTGGAGGACTGCGCGGCGCTGTTCCCGGTGCTGCAGCCGGTCGATGCCGACCGCGACTTCGTCGAGTTGCGCACTGCTCTGGAAGGCAAGATGCGATGGCTGCCTGACGACCTGCTGAACGTCTCGTTCCGGGATGACAAGGGTCACAACGGCTACGGGTTCTTCGAGATGTCGCCCGCTTCCGCGGTGGCGGGGATGCGACGCGCCCGTACGCCCGTTCAGTACTGGGGCTCGTGGATGGACGGCGGCACGGCCGAGGCAGCGCTTGCCCGCTGGCGATCCGTGCCGGATGCGCCGATGGACGTCTGGATCACGGCCAACGACCACAACAACTTCCGCAACGCCGATCCGTTCTTTCCCGCCGTCACCGATCCCAAGCCGAGTGTCAGCGAGCAGTTCGACCTGCAGAGCGAGTTCGTGCGCCAGCGGCTCGCCGGCAAGCCGCCCGTGCGTCAGATCCACTACTACGTGCTGGGGGCGGGCGTGTTCCGATCCACATCGGTCTGGCCCGTGCAGGATGCACGACCACGCACGCTGCACTTCGCGAGTGGTGGCCAGCTGCAGGATCGTGCGTCCGCGTCGGCCACGGATCACTACGACGTCGATTTCAAGGTGGGCACGGGCAAGCAGACGCGTTGGTCGACGCAGATCGGCACGCCTCCGCAGTATCCGGATCGTCGCGAGATCGATCTTCGCCTGCTGACCTACGACTCCGAGCCGATCCAGCAGGCCACCGAGCTCGTGGGCACGCCGGTCGTGAGCCTCGTCATGTCGAGCCGCACGGATGATCCAGCGGTTTTCGTCTATCTTGAGGACGTGGCGCCGGACGGCCGGGTCACCTACCTGACAGAGGGCATGTTCCGCGCCATCCATCGCCGCCCCGCTGCAGCGGAGCATCTGCCGTACGATCAGGGGCCGGCTCCGCACAGTTTCCGTCGCGACGATGCGCAGATCGTCAGTCCCGGCGAGGAAATGACTTTGGAGTTCGCGCTGATGCCCACCGCTGCGCTGCTGCGCCCGGGGCATCGGATCCGGATCGCGATCGCGGGCGCCGACAGCGACTGGTTCAGTGTTTACTCGAATTGCGGACCGGAAC
>JBIITU010000351.1:0-3827 GCA_044340335.1 Steroidobacteraceae bacterium | reverse complement strand
CGCTGTACAACAAGCGCGAATCGAGCCAGCTGTTCTCGCCCGTGCTGCTGGATGTCCGTGGCTCGAACGGCTTCGCGATCGCGAACAACCAGGCGTTCAACCCCTTCGGCACTGCCAATGGCGTGCCGCTCGCGAACGCGCTGGGCTTCAGCAGCGCGGCGTTCCGGATCCAGCGCGTCGCTACCGAAGTCGGCAATCGCGACAACGCGCAGGAAATCGACACCGTGCGCCTTGCCGTCGGTTTCGAAGGCCGCGCCGAGCTTGCCGGTGAATGGCGCTGGGATGCGTTTGCATCGTGGTCGCGCAATGAAGCGGTGTTCAACGCCTTCAACCAGGTCAACAACGAGAGCATCTACCGCGCACTGCTGTCGCCCGCGGCCTGCGCTGCCGCGCCCGGTTGCACCCCACTCGACCTGTTCGGCATCCCGACAGCACAGATGGCGGATTACATCCGCTACAACGGCCGCGACGAGCAGGTCGCGACCCAGCTGAACTTCGCGGTCAACGCGTCGCGCGAACTGTTCGACCTGCCGGGTGGCACGGCAGGCTTCGCGACCGGATACGAGTACCGGCGCGAGAAAGCCGATGACCGGCCGGACGCCTTTGCGGCGACGCTGTCGACGGTGCTGCCGCTCGTGATGGGCGTTGCGCAGACCCCGACGACGGCGCAGTCACGCGATCCCACGGCGGGCTCCTACGACCTGAACGAAATCTATGCCGAGCTGAACCTGCCGCTGCTGCGCGACCTGCCGCTGGTTCACAGCCTCGACGTCGACGCTGCGGTGCGCTACTCGGACTACTCGACCGTCGGCGGTGAAGCGACTGGCAAACTCGGCGTCGCGTACCGCCCGGTCGGCGACCTGCTCGTGCGTGGAACCTACTCACAGGGCTTCCGCGCGCCGTCGATCCTCGAGCTGTTCCAGGGTCGTCGCCTGACGAACTTCCAGGCCGTGGATCCCTGCAACGGCGGCGGTGCTGGGCTGCCTGGCTGCGCCGGCGTGCCGACGACCTACAACCAGAACCAGTTTGGCGGCGGCACGATCAACGGTGTGGTGTCCGGCAACGTCAATCTCGAGCCCGAGACTGCCGACACGTTCTCGGTCGGCCTCGCCTACACGCCGGACTGGCTGACGGGCGCGTCGCTGACCTTTGACTGGTTCCGCATCGATGTCGACAACGCCATCGCATCGCAGACGGCGACGCAGCTGCTGCAGGCCTGCGCCATTCGCGACCAGAACTGCGATCTGATCGACCGCGCCACGACCGGCGAGGTGCTGGAGCTGCGGCAGGCCGTGGTCAACCTCGCGAGCATCCGGGTCAGCGGCTTCGACACGACGCTGCGCTACCAGTTCGGCACGACGCTCGGCCGCTTCGAGGCGGTACTGGATGCGAGCTACCTCGATTCCTTCCGCACGACGATCGTGCAGCCCAATGGCGCCGTCACGATCGATGAACGGGCCGGCAAGGGCAACCAGCCGCGCTCCACCTTCCCGCGCTGGAAGGCGCAGGCGGGCCTGAAGTTCGCGCGCGGCGAGTTCGACGCGAACTACCGGGCGCGCTACATCGGCGAAACCTACGACGTGCCGAATACGTTCAATGGCGGCATCACCGACGCCGTCACGTACCACGACCTGCAGATGGGGTATTCGTTCGCGGACTCCAAGTATCGCGTCGCGCTCGGTATCGACAACTTCACCGACAAGCAGCCCCCGGTGTCGCGCGCGAACAACCCGATCAACTTCGACATCTACACCTACGACATCCGCGGTCGCTACGTGTACGCGACGTTCCGTGCGACATTCTGATGAGGCGACCGGGCGCCAGGCGAGGCTACTCGATCGAATCGAGCGCTTCGGCAACTCGCTGCCCGACCCGGTCGTCATTTTTCTCTGGCTGATCGCGGGGCTGGTGCTGGCGTCGGTCATTGCGGCGGCGCTCGGCGCCGCCGCAGTGCATCCGCTGAGCGGCGATCGCATCGCTGCGCAAAGCCTGCTCTCTGAAGACAACGTCCGCCGGCTGCTGGTGGAGGCGCCGCAGACGTTTGCGCGCTTCCCGCCGCTGGGCCTGATCGTCGTCGTCATGCTGGGCGCGGCAGTCGCCGAGCGCTCCGGCCTGTTCGCGGCGCTGATCGGTCGCGCGGTGCGTGCTGCGCCGCGCGCGCTGCTGACCCCCGCGACGTTCCTGATCGCACTGCTGTCGCATCATGCCGCCGACGCAGCCTATGTCGTGCTCATTCCGCTGTCGGCGATCGTCTATCGCGAGGCCGGGCGCCATCCACTGATGGGCATCGCGGTCGCCTATGCCGGAATTTCGGGCGCGTTTGCCGGCAACCTGCTGCCCGGGCAGTTCGACGCCTTGATGCTGGGCATCACCCAGAGTGCCGCGCAGCTGCTCGAGCCGGCGCGTGTTCTCAACCCGCTCGGCAACTGGTGGTTCACTGCCGCGCTCGGCGTGCTGCTGCTGTTCGTGGCCTGGCCCGTCGCGGAGCGCTGGGTGGAGCCGCGACTCGCGCGCACGGTTGTCGATGGCGAAGCCGTTGCAACGCTGGGCGTCGACACACCGCCCGCGATGCTGACCGATGCGCAGCGACGCGGCTTGCGTCGCGCGGGCGCAGTTGCGCTGCTGGTCGTCACAGTCTTCCTCGCATTGCTGTTCCTGCCGGGCTATGCGCCGCTGGTCGATCCGACGGCGACCGGCTATGCGCGCGAGGCGCCGTTCTACCGCGCGCTGATCGCAGGCTTCATGCTGCTGTTTCTGTTGTGCGGCTGGGCTTACGGCCGCGCGGCCGGCACGATCGCGAGCCATCGCGACGTCGTGCGGATGATGACCGACGGGCTGCGCGACATCGCACCGTTCCTCGTCATTGCGTTCTTCGCCGCGCACTTCATTGCGATGTTCGGCTGGTCGAATCTCGGCCCCATCATCGCGATCGAGGGTGCGAACTGGCTGCGCGGCCTCGAGCTGTCGGCCGTGGCGATGCTGCTGCCGCTGCTGCTGGTCTCCTCGGTGTTCGATCTGCTGATCGGCTCGGCGTCGGCGAAGTGGAGCGCAATGGCGCCGGTCGTGGTGCCGATGCTGATGCTGCTCGGCATTTCGCCTGAGATGACGACGGCCGCGTATCGCGTCGGTGACTCGATCTTCAACATCGTCACGCCGGTCGCGACCAACTTCGTGCTGGTGCTCGTGATGTGCCAGCGCTGGACGCGCGGCTTCGGGGTCGGTTCGCTGATCGCGATGATGCTGCCATTCAGCATCAGCTTCGGGCTTGCAGGCCTGACGCTGGTCGCAGTGTGGGCCGGGCTGGGGCTGCCGGTCGGGCCGGGTGCACCGGCGACCTACCTGTTGCCGACGCCATGAGGACTGCGCCGTGACGAACGATTCGCGGCGAGTGACGGCGCGCATCGCGATGCGCGATGGCGTGCATCTTGCCACCGACGTCTATCTGCCGGCGGGCGAGGGCCCGTGGCCGGTACTGCTGGAGCGCACGCCCTACGGTCGGCGCGGCACGAACCACGCCGATCGCAGCGTCGCCGACCCCGCGCCGCAACCGAAGCCGCAGATCGCGGCGCGCTTTGCTGCTGCAGGCTTCGCCTACGTGCTGCAGGATTGCCGCGGTCGCTTCGATTCCGAAGGTGAATTCGCGAAGTACCTGCACGAACAGGCCGATGGTGTCGACACGCTGGCGTGGATTCGCGCGCAGCCGTGGTGCGGCGGGCGCATCGGCACGCTGGGGTTCTCCTATGGCGCGCACGTGCAGACTGCGCTCGCGGCAGCAGCGCCGATCGGGCTGGCGGCGATGTTCGTCGATTCGGGCGGTTTCTCCAGCG
>JBIITU010000350.1:0-3829 GCA_044340335.1 Steroidobacteraceae bacterium | reverse complement strand
ACGGCCTGCTGAACTCGCGCGGCGAATTGTTCATGAGCGAGGTGCGGCACATCCCGCCCGAGCTGCCGAAGCTGTCGGGGCCGCCGGGCGCCGAAAACGCAGTTGCGCAGCGCTACCTCGCGATCCAGGGGCGACTGGTCGAAGCCGGCACGCGCATCACGGCGTTGCGGCTCGATCCGCGCGGCTCCTGGGAGATCGACCTCGACAGTGGCGTCACCGTGCGGCTCGGGCGCCGCCAGGTCGACGAGCGCTTCGAGCGCTTCGTCGTGGCTGGACTCGGCCTCGTCGCGCAGCGCGCGAGCGACATTGCGTATGTGGACATGCGTTACACCAACGGATTCGCGGTCGGCTGGCGAGGCGGAGCGCGCGCGACGCGCGTCGCGAGCGCGCCCGAGACCGGGGACGCCCCGCCGGACGCTTAGGGCGCTGCGGGAAGGCATCAGGGGACAGAGCGGGAATGGCAAAGAAATCGGACAGGCAACTGATCGTCGGGCTGGACATCGGCACTTCCAAGGTGCTGGCGCTGGTCGGCGAGATCGCGGCCGACAACAGCATCGAGGTGATCGGCATCGGCTCGCAGCCGTCGCGCGGCCTGAAGAAGGGCGTGGTCGTCGACATCGAGTCGACGGTGCAGTCGATCCAGCGCGCGGTCGAGGAAGCGGAGCTGATGGCCGGCTGTGAGATCCACTCCGTGTTCGCCGGCATCGCCGGCAGCCATGTGCGCAGCCTCAACTCGCACGGCGTGGTCGCGATCCGCGACCGCGAGGTCGGCCCGGTGGATGTCGACAACGTCATCGATGCCGCGAAGGCGGTCGCGATCCCGGCCGACCAGAAGATCCTGCACGTGCTGCCGCAGGAGTACGTCATCGACGGCCAGGAAGGCATCCGCGCGCCAATCGGCATGTCGGGCGTGCGGCTCGAGGCGAAGGTGCACATCGTGACCGGCGCCGACAGCGCGGCGCAGAACATCGAGAAGTGCATCCAGCGCTGCGGCCTCGTCGTCGACGACGTCGTGCTCGAGCAGCTCGCCTCGAGCTATGCGGTACTGACGGACGACGAGAAGGAACTGGGCGTCTGCATCGTCGACATCGGCGGCGGCACGACCGACATCGCCGTGTTCTCGCAGGGCGCGATCCGCCACACCGCGGTGATCCCGATCGCCGGCGACCAGGTCACCAACGACATCGCCGTGTCGATGCGCACGCCGACGCAGTACGCCGAGGACATCAAGATCCGCTACGCCTGCGCGCTGTCGCAGCTGGCGAATCCGGACGAGAGCATCGAAGTGCCGAGCGTCGGCGACCGGCCGGCGCGGCGCCTCGCGCGCCAGACGCTGGCAGAGATCGTCGAGCCGCGCTACGAGGAGCTGTTCGGCCTGATCCGCGACGAGCTGCGCCGCAGCGGCTTCGAAGAGATGATCGCGGCGGGCATCGTGCTGACCGGCGGCAGCGCCAAGATGGAGGGCGCGATCGAACTGGCCGAGGAGATCTTCCACGTGCCCGTGCGGCTCGGCACGCCGACCGGCGTGAAGGGTCTCGCCGACGTCATTTCCAATCCCATTTATTCGACGGGCGTGGGGCTGCTGCTCTACGCGCGCGAGAACGCATTGCCGGGGAACCGCGGCCGCAGCATCGGCGGCCAGGCCAAGACCATGCTCGACCGCATGAAGAGCTGGTTCCACGGAAATTTTTGAGCTGACAGACTCAATTGCTGAAGAGGAGCGACGACTATGTTTGAACTGATGGACGCATACAGCCAGAGTGCTGTGATCAAGGTGCTCGGCGTGGGTGGTGGTGGCGGCAACGCCGTCACGCACATGGTGTCGAGCGGCATCGAGGGCGTGGACTTCCTGTGCATCAACACCGATGCGCAGGCGCTCAAGCACTCGCGCGTGAAGACGCAGCTGCAGATCGGCGGCAGCATCACCAAGGGGCTCGGCGCGGGCGCTGACCCGGAGATCGGCCGGCAGGCCGCGATGGAAGACCGTGATCGCATCATCGAGCTGATCGAAGGCTGCGACATGCTGTTCATCACCGCCGGCATGGGCGGCGGCACGGGCACGGGTGCGGCGCCGGTCGTCGCGCAGCTCGCCAAGGAGCTCGGCATCCTGACGGTCGCGGTCGTCACCAAGCCGTTCGACATGGAAGGCAGCAAGCGCTCGCTGGTCGCCGACCACGGCATCGCCGAACTCGGCCGCCACGTCGATTCGCTGATCACGATCCCGAACCAGAAGCTGCTGACGGTGCTGGGCGCCCGCACGACGCTGCTCGATGCGTTCAAGAGCGCGAACCACGTGCTGCAGGGCGCGGTGCAGGGCATCGCCGAACTGATCACGCGGCCTGGCCTGATCAACGTCGACTTCGCCGACGTGCGCACCGTGATGGCCGAGACCGGCATGGCGATGATGGGATCGGGCGTCGCCAAGGGCGAGAGCCGCGCGCGCGAGGCCGCCGAGGCCGCCGTGTCGTCGCCGCTGCTCGAGGACGTCAACCTGCAGGGCGCGCACGGCATCCTCGTCAACGTCACCGCGGGCATGGACCTCGCGATCGGCGAGTTCGAGGAAGTCGGCAAGATCGTCAAGCAGTTCGCGTCCGAGGATGCGACCGTCGTGGTCGGCACGGTCATCGATCCGGAAATCACCGAAGAGCTGCGCGTGACCGTTGTCGCGACCGGCCTCGGCCGTCCGGCCGCTGCCGCGCGGCCGCTGATCCAGCCGGCGCAGCGCGTGCAGATCGCCGCGTCGATCGGCGCCGCGAACGCCGCCGCTTCGCAGGAGCCGCCGATGCGGGTCGTGCGCCGCGCCGCACCGTCGGCGATGGACTACGCCGCGCTCGACAAGCCGGCGATCCAGCGCAAGGTTGCGGTGGGCGATGGCCTGCGGCCTGAACCGGAAGCCCAGGACATCCTGGACATCCCGGCATTCCTGCGGCGGCAGGCGGACTGAGTCTGGCCGGCAGGTTGCCGCCCCGGGGTTTCCCCGGGGCGTCCGACCTGTGGATATGTTAGGGTAGCGCCCCTTCATGGGGGGTGCGGCACATCGCTCCCGCCGCGCCTCGCATGAGGCGGGCGCCGGCCCTGACCCGGACTCCCCGTCACGCCTTCTGAACGCGAGATCATGGTCGGACAACGCACACTCAAGAATTCCATCCGCGCTTCCGGTGTCGGTCTGCACACCGGCAAGAAAGTGCTGATGACGCTCAAGCCGGCTGCGCCCGACACGGGCATCGTGTTCCGCCGCACGGATCTGCCGACACCGAACGAGGTGCCGGCGCGCGCCGAGAACGTCGGCGAGACCATGCTCGGCACGACGCTGGTCAAGGGCGATGTGCGCGTCTCCACGGTCGAGCACCTGTTGTCTGCCTTCGCGGGCCTCGGCATCGACAACGCCGTCGTCGAAGTCTCGTCGCCCGAAGTGCCGATCATGGACGGCAGCGCCGGACCGTTCGTGTTCCTGCTGCAGAGTGCCGGCATCGAAGAGCAGCGCACGCCGAAGCGCTTCGTGCGCATCAAGCAGCCGGTGCGGGTCGAGGACGGCGACAAATGGGCTGAATTCAAGCCTTTTGACGGCTTCAAGGTCACTTTCGAGATCGAGTTCGACCACCCGATCTTCAAGCGCCGCGCGCAGCGCGCATCGATGGATTTCTCGACCACCTCCTTCCTGAAGGAAGTCAGCCGCGCGCGCACCTTCGGCTTCATGCGCGACCTCGAGACGATGCGCTCGCGCAACCTCGCGCTCGGCGGCAGCCTCGACAACGCCATCGTGCTCGATGAGTTCCGAGTGCTGAACGAAGACGGCCTCCGTTACGAGGACGAGTTCGTCAAGCACAAG
>JBIITU010000349.1:0-3831 GCA_044340335.1 Steroidobacteraceae bacterium | reverse complement strand
CACGACCCGCCGCCGCTCCGGCCCGACCGCCAGCTCCAGCACCGCCGCCAAACTGCGCCCGCACGCGCGGAGCGCCGCCGGCCTGCTCAAGGCGCTCGCGAACGAACAACGATTGATGATCCTGTGCAACCTGACCGAGGGAGAACTGTCGGTCGGCGAACTGAACGAACGCCTGCCACTGAGCCAATCAGCGCTGTCACAGCATCTGGCAGTGTTGCGCGAGGAGGGCATCGTCGCGACACGGCGCGAAGCCCAGGTGATCCGCTATTCGATGCAGCCTGGCGCTGCAGCGCAGGTCGTCGGCCTGCTGCACGACATCTACTGCGGCTCAGCCCGCCGCTGACAGACGACGTCGCAGCGCAGGCCACCCAGCCCCGCGCGAACGACCCCGCACGAACGAATTCAGCGCGTCGGCTTGCCGCGGGCGGGACGCGGCGGCCGCGGCGTGCTCGGCAGGCCCGTGTGCTGCGTGCGGAACGGCCGCGCGGGCGCCGCGCTCGCGCCGCCGTGCTTGCGCACGCCGCTGCGCGCGCGCTGGCCTTCCGCCGCGGTGCCCGTGCCCGGCGGCTGCCAGGCCGGGATCAGCTGGTGCCTGGCCGGCCCGATCAGGTCGGCGCGACCCATGCGGCGCAGCGCCTCGCGCAGCACCGGCCAGTTGTTCGCGTCGTGGTAGCGCAGGAAGGCCTTGTGCAGCCGGCGCACCTTCAGCCCCTTGGGAATCGCGACTGTTTCACTCCCATGGCTGACGCGCCGCAGCGGGTTCTTGTGCGAGTGATACATCGCCGTGGCGGTCGCCATCGGCGACGGCAGGAAGGCCTGCACCTGGTCGGCGCGAAAGCCGTTCTGCTTCAGCCACAGCGCGAGCTCGAGCATGTCTGCGTCGGTCGTGCCCGGATGCGCGGCGATGAAATACGGGATCAGGTACTGCTCCTTGCCCGCTTCCTTCGAATAGCGGTCGAACAGTTCCTTGAAGCGATAGTAGGTGCCGACACCCGGCTTCATCATCTTCGACAGCGGACCCTCGCCGATCGCCTCCGGCGCGATCTTGAGGTAGCCACCGACATGGTGTTGCGCGAGCTCCTTGACGTACTCCGGCGATTCGATCGCGAGGTCGTAGCGCACGCCCGAGGCGATCAGCACCTTCTTGATGCCGGGCAGCGCGCGTGCCTTGCGGTACAGCTCGATCAGCGGACTGTGGTCGGTGTTGAGGTTGGGACAGATGCCCGGATACACGCACGAGGGTCTGCGGCAGGCGCTCTCGATCTCGCGGCTCTTGCAGGCAAGCCGGTACATGTTGGCGGTCGGTCCGCCCAGGTCGCTGATGACGCCGGTGAAGCCCGGCACCGTGTCGCGCACCTTCTCGACCTCGCGCAGGATCGAGCCCTCCGAGCGGCTCTGGATGATGCGACCCTCATGCTCGGTGATCGAGCAGAACGTGCAGCCGCCGAAGCAGCCGCGCTGGATCGCGATCGAGAAGCGGATCATCTTGTACGCGGGGATGTTCGCATCGCCGTAGAACGGGTGCGGCTGGCGCTGGTACGGCAGGTCGTAGACCCAGTCCATTTCCTTCGTCGTCAGCGGAATCGGCGGCGGGTTCAACCAGACGTCGACATCGCCATGGCGCTGCACCAGCGCGCGCGCGTTGCCGGGGTTCGACTCCAGATGCAGGATCCGCGACGCGTGCGCGTACAGCACCGGATCATCGACGACCTGCTCGTACGAGGGCATGCGGATCACGCTGCGCTCGCGATCGGCACTCTTGACGCGCCGGATGAAGCGCACGGGCTGTTCCGTGACTGCGGTCGCCGTCGCGGTCGCGGCGGCGCTGGCGTCGCGGGTCGCGCCGGCAGCCAGGGTCTGCGCCTTCGTGCCGCCGTTGTCGTCCATCGCGTAGGGATCGAGCGGCGGGTTCAGCGGCCCGGGCGTATCGAGATGGGTCGAGTCGATTTCGATCCAGCCCGCGGGCCGGGCGCGGCGCGTGAAAGCCGTGCCGCGCAGATCGTCGATCTGCGCGATCGACTCACCGGCAGCGAGCCGATGCGCGATGTCGACGATCTGCCGCTCGGCATTGCCATAGACGAGCAGGTCGGCCTTGGCATCGAGCAGCACGGAACGACGGACCTTTTCCGACCAGTAGTCGAAGTGCGCGATGCGACGCAGCGAGGCCTCGATGCCGCCGATCACGATCGGCACGTCGCGGTACGCCTCGCGCGCGCGCTGCGAGTACACGATGACAGAACGATCGGGCCGCTTGCCGCCCTCGCCGCCCGGCGTGTACGCGTCGTCGCTGCGAATGCGCCGGTCGCTGGTGTAGCGGTTGACCATCGAATCCATGTTGCCGGCCGTGATGCCGAAGAACAGGTTCGGCTTGCCCAGCGCCTTGAACGGCTCGGCACTGTGCCAGTCCGGCTGCGCGATCATGCCGACCCGGAAGCCCTGCGCCTCGAGCACCCGGCCGATGATGGCCATGCCGAAGCTCGGGTGGTCGACGTAAGCGTCGCCGCTGACGACGATGACGTCGCAGCTGTCCCAGCCAAGTGCGTCCATCTCGGCACGCGACATCGGCAGGAACGGTGCCGTGCCGAAGCGTGCTGCCCAGTAGGGGCGATGTCGGGTGATGTCGGGTGCCGGTTCCATGGCGCGCGCATTTAATCACGAGAGGTCGGTCACAGTCGCGCCAGCAGCGGCGGGTCGCGACACCGGACGCCCGCCGGGGGTGGCGCAGGCGATGCTAGGCTAGCGTTATGGCAACCCACCATTCTGCCCTCGACCGCTGGCGGCACGAGCACGACTTCCTGCCGGATCGCTCGGCCGCCGAGCGCAGCACAGGCTGGGTCATGCTGCTGACGGCGG
The DNA here is from genome assembly GCA_044340335.1 of Steroidobacteraceae bacterium. Taxonomy (GTDB): domain Bacteria; phylum Pseudomonadota; class Gammaproteobacteria; order Steroidobacterales; family Steroidobacteraceae; genus UBA964. Next base: position 978 of record JBIITU010000349.1, on the reverse strand, counting down.
TCACCATGGTCGTGGAGATCGTGGCCGGAGTGGTGACGGGCTCGATGGCGCTGCTGGCCGACGGCTGGCACATGGGCACGCATGTGGCGGCCTTCGGCATCACGATTTACGCCTACCGTTATGCGCGCCTGCATCGCAACGACCCGCGCTTCACGTTCGGTACCGGCAAGGTCACCGAACTGGGTGGTTTTGCCAGCGCGCTCGCGCTCGCTTTCGTCGCGCTGCTGATGCTGGTCGAATCCGCGCAACGACTGTTCGAACCGCGCGCCATCTCCTTCGACGAGGCGCTGTGGGTCGCGGTGCTGGGGTTGGCGGTGAACGTGGTCTCGGCGCTGATCCTCTCCCGTCAAGGCAGCCATGGACACCATCACGGCCCGCACGAACACGACCATGACCATGACCACGACCATGAACCCGACGCGGACAGCAACCTGCGCGCCGCCTACCTGCATGTCATCGCCGACGCGCTGACGTCGGTGCTGGCCATCGTCGCGCTGCTGGCAGGCAAGCTCGCCGGCTGGACCTGGCTCGATCCGGTCATGGGCATCGTCGGTGCGCTGCTGATCCTGCGCTGGGCGCAGGGGCTGGCGCGCACCACCGCCGCCGTGCTGCTCGACGGCGTCGCGCATGATGAGATCCGCACCCGCGTGCGCAGCGCCATCGAGCGCCACCCGGATGCCGCGCGCCGCGGCGACAGCGTCGCCGACCTGCATGTCTGGGCGGTCGGCCCGAACCGGCTCGCCGCAACCGTTTCGGTCGTCGCCGACGACCCCGACACGCCTGCCGCCTATCGTCAGCGGCTTGCAGGCGTTTCCGCCCTCGCCCACATCGTCGTCGAGGTCAATCGCTGCGACGACCCGCATTGCCCCAAGGAGCAACCCTGATGGTGACCGTGAGTCAGTTCCGCCCGCATCCCGTCCATGGCCTGAGCATGGGGCGCGAACCGCCCGAGTACGTCAACGCCTACATCGAGATCAC
>JBIITU010000348.1:0-3844 GCA_044340335.1 Steroidobacteraceae bacterium | reverse complement strand
ACACGCCGGCACGTTGCCGGCAATGACATTGCGCATGTCGTTGAGCACGAGACCGAGTTGCGCTTCCGGCAGCGCCTGCACTTCCGGCGGCAGCTGCGCCTTGACGATGCCGAGCAGGATGCTGTCCTGGAACATCAGCCAGATCAGGGCGATGACGAGCGTCGGCAGGCCGCACCACAGGGCCGCGAGGAAGCCATAGTGCCCGGGCAGCGAGTGCAGGTTGCGCACCCCGCGCGTACCGCCGACCAAGGCCAGCGAGCGGGCCTTGCCGACCCAGAACGCGACGATGGACAGCGCGACGATCGCGACCAGAAGCAATGTCGGTGTCATACCATCCCTGTTCCTGCCGCCTGCGCTGCGGCGGCACCGTGGCCCCGCTCGGGCGGGGGCTGTTCTAGTCCCGGGATTGTGCCTGAAAGCCCGCCCTGCTCACATTTCCGAATTGTGACAGGTGCGCGCCGCGGCCAGGCGGGTCCCGGTCAGAAAATCATGTTGAGGTCCAGCATCAGGCGCTGGTAGTCGCGATTCGAGATGATCCGGGTCGTCGGCACGGTGACCTGCACCGGCACACCGACGTTCGTCTCGCTCATGATATAGGTCGCGTTCAGGCGCCAGTTGCGGGCGAACATGTAGGCAAACCGCAGCGTTCCGCCCTCGTTGTCGGTGTTGCCGGCGCCGAAGTTGGAGTCGAGCCACTGGCCGAAGATGGCGTCTTTCTCGACCTTCTGCCACATGTAGCCGATCTCCCAACTGCGCGGCGCGCTGGCGCGACCGTAGTTGAAGCCCACGGTGTAGGCGGTGTCGAGCCCACCCGGCGCGCTGGCCGCGGGATTGCTCGATGGGCTGCGGAACTCAGCCGCCGTGTTGCGCGCGAAATCGGCGAACAGGGTCAACGGGCGGGCCGCCACCTGCGTGGCGAGTTCGCCCGAGGCGTAGACGACGTCGAAATCGTTGGCCAGACAGGTTGCAATGCCGCGGCGGCACACGGCCGGGCTCGTCGTCGTGGTGTTGCCGTAGGCGTTGGCCGGATTGCCATCGAAGAACGCGTTGTAGCCCTCGACTGCACCGTGGTCGAAATAGCTCGCCGACAGCGTGGCCCGCCAGCCAGAGGCGACTTCGCCGCGCCATCCCAGCTGCGCGGCGAGGACGTTCGAGTCGGCCTGCGTCGAGCGCTCGCCCAGATGCAGGTAGTACAACCCGCCGAAGAAGCCGCTGCTGCCCTGCTGCCAGTTGGCGGCGATGCCCTCCGGGTTGACGTCGTTGTCCCAGAAGTATCCGGTCGAGCGCACCCACGGGTAGCGCATCTTGCCGGCGGTGACCCGCACACCGGCACCTGGGCTCCACTCGACGTAGCCCAGGTCGAGATCCAGCGCCTTGCGCGCATTCAGGTTGCTGAGCGTCTGGTTCGCCGAGCGCGCATCGAAGCCTTCGGTCGTCGTGGCGCGTACTTCGACACGCACGGTGTCGTTGACCTTCGCGATGAATCCGACGCGGGCGCGGATGCGGTCACGGTGGCGCGTGTCCAGCGCCGACTCCTGGTCGATGGTCTCGTTGCGGTAACGCAGATCGCCCCGCCATTCGAAGCGGCCGACCCAGTCGCCGAGCCCCGCGCGCGTCTGCGCGAGCACGTCGGTCGTGCGGTCGATCGATTGCTGCTGCTCGGCGTTGGCCGCAGCCTGTTCGGTCGCGATGCGGGTCGCTGCGGCAACCTGCTGGGCCTGCCCTTGCTGTGCGGCCTCGAGTGCCGCGAGGCGCTCCTGCAGCAGGGCAAGCTGGGCCTTGAGGGCATCCAGCTCGCTGGCGCTGACGGCTGCGGGGCGGTCCTGGGCGAGCGATTCAGCAGACCAGCTTGCGCCCGTGGCAAGCAGGATCGCGAACAGGCAGGGCAACGGTCGGCCGTTCATGTCAGGGGACCTCGGGAAAGTGACTGGTTTCGGGCGGGCGTGGGGAGCCTCGGCGACTGCTGCAACCGAGGCTCCCGGCGGGGGTTCGCCGTGTCAGAGGCGAAACGGCTTCTGGGCGCGCACGTCGGCGCGCGTCTTTGCAAGCTCGGCTTTCGGCAATGCAACCAGGCCGCGGTCCGTCAGGTAGCCCTCCTCGCCGATCGCCTTGTCGCTGACGTACTCGTTCATGAACTCGGCCAGGCCCGGGATCACGCCGATGTGCGCCTTCTTGACGTTGATGTACATCGCGCGCGCCGCCGGATACTTGCCCGAAGCGATGCTCTCGAACGTCGGCTCGACGCCCTCGATCTTCAGGCCGCGCAGCTTGTCGAGGTTCTCCTCCAGGAAGCTGAAGCCGAAGATGCCGATGGCACGCGGATTGGCTTCGAGCTTCTGCACGATCAGGTTGTCGTTCTCGCCCGCCTCGACGAAGGCGCCGTCCTCGCGGATCGTGTAGCACAGGCGCTTGAAGCGCTTTTCATCGTCCTTGCGCAGCTGATCCAGCCACGCGTACTTGCGGCAGCCGGGCTCCAGATACAGCTCGTGGAACGAATCGCGCGTGCCGGAGGTCGGCGGCGGCCCCAGCACCTCGATCGGGGTGGCCGGCAGCTTCGGATCGATGTCCTTCCAGGTCTTGTAAGGGTTGTTGACCAGCTGGGTGGGGTTGCGCCGGTCGGGAACCTGCTTGGCCAGCGCCAGGTACACCTGCTCGCGGGTCAGCGGGAAAGTCAGCCCGCGCCGGTTCTCCGACAGCGTCAGGCCGTCGAAGCCGATCTTGATTTCGATGATCTCGGTCACACCGTTCTTGCGGCAGGTCTCGAGCTCGCTGGCGTTCATGCGGCGCGACGCGTTGACCACGTCGGCGTGCTGCACACCCACGCCGTTGCAGAACAGCTTGATGCCGCCGCCCGTGCCAGTGCTCTCGACCTTCGGGGTCTTGAACCGGCCCTGCCGGCCCAGCTTCTCGGCCACAGTGGTGGTGAACGGGTAGACCGTGGAGGACCCGACGACACTGATGGTGTCGCGGGCTGCCTGGGCTTGAACCGCCGGGGCGATTGCAACAGCCAGGCTCAGGGCCAGCATTGCGAGGGTGGTCCGGGTCATCAGCGCTGCTCCAGGTTCCTGCCGGATCGGCGGAGCGCACTGTATGACAGAAATATTACAGTTACATGACAAGGCCGCCCGAGGCGCCGGGGCGCGGGCCAAGCCCCCGCCGGCAGCGCCGACGGGGGCCAGCCAGGATCAGAAGCTGGCGCTTACGGAGGCCGAGAAACTCGTCCCGATGTCGTAGCGGTTGTAGAACACCCGGTTGCCGCCACGCTCCTGGAACTCGCGGTAGCCGCGCCCGAAGAGATTGCGGGCTTCGAGCTTCATTTCGAGATCGCGGCCGAACAGGTTCAGACCCTGCCGCAACACGAAGTCGACGGTCAGACCCGGTGACTCGAAGATGTCCGGCAGACCCGCGGCACCGCGGCTCGTGACTCGATCGCTGACATAGGTCAGCAGCAGCGTCTGCTGCGACAGCGAATCGATGTTCTCGAAACCGAGCTGCAGGTTCGCCACGTTGTCGGACTGGCCGGTCAGCGCCACGCCATCGATGAAGAAGTTCGACGCCGGCTGGGTGGTCGTGCCGAATACTTCGACCGTATCGTTGGCACCGACATCGATCCTGGAGCGGGAGAACGTGTAGTTGCCGATCACCACCGCACGCCGGGTCGCGAAGAACCCAGCGTCGAAGAAGCGGTCGAGGTCGAAGTACTTCTGCGCCTCGACCTCGACGCCATACAGCGTCGCGCGCGGCGCGTTCGCAAAGCTCGTGACGGGATCGTTGTCGTTGAACCCCGTGAAGGCCTCGATCGGCCGATCGATGTCCTTGTAGAAGGCAGCCAGGGAGAATCGCT
>JBIITU010000135.1:0-7904 GCA_044340335.1 Steroidobacteraceae bacterium | reverse complement strand
CAGTTCTACGACGCGGCGAACGTTCGCCTCGAAGAAGTGTTCCATTACCCGATCCCGCAGGCGAGCACGGCGCTGCGGCGCTATCAGGCCGACGAACTCGATTTCGTGATCTCGGTTCCGCCCGACCAGGTGCCACGGTCGCGCGAGTTGTTCGGCACGCAGATGCGGGTCGATCCTGGCTTGGGGCTCGACGTGATCGCGTTCAATACCCGTGCCGGCCCCACCAGGGATGCACGCGTGCGGCGCGCGCTCTCGCTCGCCGTGGACCGCGAAGTGCTCGCGCGCAATCTGCTTGGCGATCCGCGGGTGGCCGCTTACGGCTACGTGCCCCCGGGCGTCAACGACTACCCATCGCCACCGCGGGCGGACTTCGCGGCCTGGAACGCGGCGCGACGCCGCGCCGAAGCGCAGCGCCTGCTCGCTGAAGCCGGTTACGGACCCGGACGTCCGCTCGAGTTGCGACTCGGGTACCCGGGTAACGATGCCAATCGACGCGTCGCAATTGCGATCGACGCGATGTGGCGCGCCGTCGGCGTGCGTCCGCAGCTGCAGGCGAAGGAGCAGCGCGCGCTGACCGCCGACGTGGTTCGGGGCGACTTCGACGCCGTGCGCTCCCTGTGGCTGTCGGGCTTCAGCGATGCGCTGGCATTCCTCGAACGGCTGGACGGCAGCGCCGCGGGCACGACGATGAATCAGTCCGGCTATCGCAGTGCCGCGTTCGATGCGGCGATGCTGCGCGCCATCCGCGAGGCGGATTTGCCGCGTCGCGCAGCGCTGTTGCGGGAAGCCGAAACGATCGCGCTCGCGGATCAACCGGTTGCACCGCTGTACTTCCTGGTCAGTCGGCGTCTCGTGTCACCACGCGTCGTCGGTTGGCAGAACAATCCGCGCGGCATCCATGTCTCGCGCTGGCTCAGCGTGCCGGCGCGTTGAGTCTGTCTGGTCCACATTGCGGATCGATGTTTCGATAGTCTGCGGCGGGTGGCGCAACTCATTGTTTGCGGCCCGCTCGCACGGTATAAGCAGGGTAGGGTTGGGTCTCAACCGACAGAGGGCGCACGATGAAGCTGATCGCCAACAAGCGCAGCCGCGAGGCACAGGCCTGGCTGAATCGCGAAATCAAGGAACAGAAGGTCCGCTATCGAAAGATCGTCAAGGAAATGGACGATCTTTCACCGCAGCGCGACAAGTGGGTCGCTGACTTTTTGCACCGCATCCAGACTCGCGGCTTCCACGTGCACTACGACCAGCTGCGCAAGATCCGGCCGGAGGAAATCCCGGTCAAGCCGCGTCGCAAATTCAAAGTGGTTTTCTGAGGGGATCGCCATGGCACGTCCACATATCGAACCGTTCGTAGACCGCAATGTTCCCTTCAAGAAGATGACGCTTCCGGGTTTCCCGAAGGGCATGCAGTACAAGATGCTGTCCATGGACCCCGACAATGGCGCATCCTCGATGACCGTCATGTTCGAGCCGGGCTACAAGCAGCCGCCGGGCATGAGCTACACCGAATACGAGCTGTTCATCATGTCTGGCTCGATCAACGTCGGCAGCAAGACCTGGGGCCCCGGCAGCTATTTCATGGTCCCGGCTGGCATCTCGATCGAGGCGCTGACTTCGCCTCGCGGCGCCACCGGGCTGATGTTCTTCAACTACGGCGAGCCTTCATTCGTCGAATCCGACAGCGACCACCCGCGCGCCGAACGCGACAAGTTCCGCGCCATCCAGTCCTACGAAGACCTGCACTGGACCGGCACGAACTTCTATCCGGCCACGGCGCCCGGCTGCATGGTCAAGGTGCTGCATTTCGACCAGCGTACCCAGGCATTCACGTTCCTGTACTGCATGACGCCGGAGTTCTGGCAGGACAACATCTCCTACCACGACTGCGCTGAAGAGGCGTACCACATCTGGGGCACGTCCTGGATGATGCAGTTCGGTGAGCTGCCCACTGGCGGCTACTTCTATCGTCCGCCGTACATCAGCCATGGCGCGTTCGGCTGCAAGCGCGGCACGCTGGCGATCGGCCGCACCGACAGTCGCCTGTACAACCACTTCCACTTCAATCCGTGGGCCAATCTCGAAGAAAACAAGGAACGTGCGGCGAGCCGCATCCAGCACTGGATGCCGGATCTGTACAAGTGGATCAACACCCACGGACACAATCACCCGGTCGACTTCGAGTACGACCATGGCCATGCGCACGGTGATCTCGATCATCACCACGGCGACGGTCGGGTTGAGCACAAGCACGCCAAGAAGCGTCGCAGCCGGCGTTGACGGTCGGTGTCTGGGCGCGGCAAGCGTCCACGCCTACGCAGAAGGGGTCGCTCGCGCGACCCCTTTCTACTTCTGCGCCCCGAAAACGAACCAGCTCGCACCGTTGCCGTGCTGCGGCGGTGCCTTGCGGCCGAGTGCGACGTCGGCAAAGTCGGCTTCGCTGACGGTGCCCCAATTCGCAATGCGGGTCGCGAAACAGCGTGCCGGCGCAAACCCGGCAGCGACGCACAGGTCCTGCGGGCTGGCAGCGCGAAAAGCCGCGTAATGGGGTTCGTTGTTGTAGAACGCGTCCCAGTCGAGGAAGAAGTTGTAGTAAGGGTCGGCCTCGCTGCTGGGCGGCAACTCCATGTGCACCATGATGCCGCCCGGGCGCAGCACCCGATAGGCCTCGCGCAGCGCGGCCCGGTTGGTGGCGGCAGACTGTTCGTGCAGGAAGAAGCTCGAGACGACGAGGTCGAAATGACCGTCCGGAAAATCGAGATCGCGCGCGTTCTGCTGCGAGTAGTGCGCGTTGTAGCCAAGCGAACGCGCGTGTGCGTGCGCGAACCGCAGTAGCGGCGCGCTGACGTCGACCCCGTAGCCCTCGCAAGCAGGAAAGACGTCCAGGTAGGGCAGGGTCTGGTTGCCCGCGCTGCAGCCGAGGTCCAGGAAGCGGCGTGGCTTGAACTGCGGGTCACGCAGGCGCAACCAGTGCGCGATGGAGCGCGCGACGCCGCCGCCGTTGTGGCGCATCTTCAGGCCCGCGGAAAAGACCTGCGTGCCGTGCCAGTAGACGGCCGCGACCGACACATCGCCGGCGCCGTGCTCGGTATGGAAGCAGCCCGGCATCAGGTGGATGTCCATCGCGGTGACATCGCGGGGAATCGGCAGCGCGGGATCGAGTCGCAGCGAACCCGGACCGGTTGCTGCCGCGGCGGCGCGTGCCGCGTTGCGCAGGGCGACCTGCTTGCGCTCGACCTGAGGCGATACCGACCACCAGGTCATCTGCTGCGCGGTATAGCGCAACGTCGACCAGGCCTTGAAGTAGGGCTCGGGAAGCATGGCGCGCCGCACTTCGCGCCCGTCGCGGGGTGCACGTCGATGCTGGCGACGGAACGCAGGCTCGACGACGGTCTCGTAGCGACGCCGCAGCGACCCTGCCATGTCGACCATCAGCCGCTTGCGCAACGTGGAGACGAAGCGCTGGCGGGCCTTCTCGTCGTGGGTGGGCTGGGCGACCTCGGAAATGGGCGCAGGGTCGGCCATCGTCGTGCAATCCTTTGCCAAGCTTGTGACCGTCATTCTAAGGCAGTCGGCCCGGCGTCGCGATGCGACGCAGCGCGCACGGCATGCAGCCGGTGGTGCCAAGGGGGGCAGGACCGGCTATTCTGGCGAAATGACCGCAGAAAACATGCTTCGCACCAGTGACGCCCTGCGCAACGTCCGCTACGAGATCCGCGGCAAGCTTGCGCGCCGCGCCCAGGAATTGGGGCGCATGGGCTACGAGATCATTTCGCTGAACATCGGCAACCCGGCCCTGTTCGGCTTTCGCACGCCCGAAACCATGCGGCTCGCGGTCATCGAGAACTTTGCCGACAGCGAGGGGTACTGCCACCAGCGCGGCATCTTCCCGGCGCGCGAAGCCGTTGTCATGCAGCAGCAGGCGCGTGGTGTCCAGGGCGTCAGTGCCGACGAGGTGTTCATCGGCAACGGCGTCAGCGAGCTTATCGACCTGACGCTGCGGGCGCTGCTCAACGATGGCGACGAAGTGCTGGTCCCGAGCCCGGATTACCCGCTGTGGACCGCTGCCGTGAACCTGAATCGCGGTCGCGCCGTGCATTACCCCTGCCACCCGCAGAACGACTTCGTGCCTGACCCGTCTGAGCTCGAGGCGCTGATCACGCCGCGCACCCGCGCGATCGTGGTCATCAATCCGAACAATCCGACAGGCGCGGTGTATCCGCGCGACGTGCTCGAGCGCATCGCACGTCTGGCCGAGCGGCGCGGCCTCGTGCTGCTGTGCGACGAGATCTACGACCAGATCCTCTACGACGGCGCCGAGTTCGTGCCCATGGCGACCCTGGTCCAGGACACGGTCTGTGTGACGATGTCCGGACTGTCGAAGGTCTATCGCGCCTGTGGCTACCGCGTTGGCTGGAGCGTCATTTCGGGGAAGCTGCGCGGCGCCCAGGATTTCCTCTCGGCGCTGGAGTTGCTGGCGTCGTTGCGCTTGTGCGCCAACGTGCCCGGCCAGTGGGCGGTCCAGACAGCGCTCGGCGGCTACCAGAGCATCCGCGAGCTCGTGACGCCCGGCGGGCGGCTTTTCGAGTCGCGCAAAGTCATCGTTGACTCGATTGCCGCGAGTCCTTATCTGCAACTGCGTACGCCCCGTGGCGCGATGTATGCCTTCCCGGGCATCGACTCCACCGTGCTGCCCGACTTCGACGATCAGGCTTTCGCACTCGACCTGCTCGAGCAGAAGCATGTGCTGGTGGCGCCGGGCGTCAGCTTCAACGTGCCGTACCGATCCCATTTCCGGATCACCAACCTGCCAGATGCGGCAACCCTGCGCACCGTGTTCCAGCGCATCGACGAATTGCTCGGCGAGTACCGCTCCGGCGCGCGGCCACTGCATCGTGGCAGCGTCGTCGACGCGCAGTCCCGCTTCAGCGACACCCAGGTGCGCAGCGGCAAGTCCTGACGCGAATGTCGCTGCCGGACGCCATCGTCGCAGCGCTCGAGGCAGGGCACACACTCGTTACGCCGAGCCCGCAACGCGCAGTGGCCGTGCGCGAGGCGTGGGCTCGCCGCCAGGTCGACGCCGGTCGGCGCGTGTGGCCCACCCCCGACGTTCTGCATTTCGATGCGTGGGTGGAAAGAGGCCTGGGGGCGACAACCGAGCGGTCGGGCCACGTGCGGCGGCTGCTGTCGCCCGTCGAGCAGCAGCTCGCTTGGCGCAGTGCTGCCAGCGTTGTCATGGCGGCCGAAGACACCGAGTTGCTCGGTGCATCCAGACTGGCAGATTCGCTGCGGCGGGCAGATGCACTCGTCCGTAGCCACGAGATCCCCGGGCGTCGACTCGTCGACGATGCAAGTCCTGAAGTCCGCTGGTTGCGCCAGGCGCGCACCGCGCTGCAGCAACGACTCGACCAGCACGAGGCCCGTCTCGGGTGGCAATCGGAACGCGCCGCGTGGGCAAGCTGCGTCGACGCGAACCGACCGACCTTTCTGATCGGGTTCGATGCGCTTTTGCCAGCGCAGCGCGCGCTGGTTGCAGCGACGCTCGAGCAGGATGGCCGCCCGGCGCAGCTGTCGCTCGGGATCGACACGCTGGTCACGCCGCAGGTCGTCAGTGCGACAGACAGCGTCGAGGAGTTGCGCCAGATCGCAGTCTGGTGCCGTGACCATCTGCAGCGCAAACCCGAAGCCCGACTGCTGGTGGTGTTGCCCGATCTCGACAACCGGCGTGCGCTGCTGGAGCGCGCGCTGCTCGACGAGCTCGACCCTGGCGCACTGGCGCGGGCCGAGGCCTCGACTGAGCGCCTGGCCTTCGAGGGCGGTCAGGCGCTCGGCACGTTGCCGCGCGTTGCGCAGGACCTGGCGACGCTGTCGCGGTTGATCGAACCCCTGGAGCGCGAAGACTGGCTGCGTTGGCTGCGCGGCCCGCTCACGGTCGAACAGTCCGATTCGACCTACGCGTCGCTCGAGCAGGCCCTGCTGACGTGGCAGGGAGATGCACTGACCCTCGCCGCATGGTTGCGGCTCTCTGGTCACCATGCCACGTCGCCTGCCGGTCTGCCGCCGTGGCTCGCGCGCGCGCAACGGGCGTTGCAACTGCTGCCTACCCGCGGTGATACCAGCGCCGGTTGGGCGCGGCATTTCGATCAGGCACTGCGTGTCATGGCACCGGAGCACGCCAACCTCGACAGCGCTGCGTGGCAGACGCACGAGCGATGGCAGCAATTGCTCGCGGATTTCGCCGCCGCGCAGGCGATTGCCGGCGCAATGGGCCCGCGCGACGCACTGCGGCAGCTGCGCAGCCTGGCGCTGCGTACCCGCTTCGCACCCGCAGCGCCAGCCGCCGCCGTACTCGTGACGGCGGCAACGGCCGACCCGATAGCGCAGTACGACGGCATCTGGGTCGGCGGCCTGCACGAAGCCGCCTTCCCGCGCGCGGCACGCAGCGAGGCATTCCTGCCGTGGGGCCTGCAGCGCGAGTTCGGCGTGGCCGACGGCGATCCGGATGCGCTGCTGGCGCGTGCTCGTCACGAGTTGTGCGCCTGGCGTCGCAGCACCCCCGACCTGCGACTGTCATTCGCGCGGGAGGACAACGGTGCAGAGCAGGCAGCGAGTCCGCTGCTGCAGCCGTGGCAGTCGCCCGCCGGCGGCGTGCGGCCAGTTTCGCCGCGGTCTGGCGCAGCGCATTACCAGCGCAGCGCTACCGGAAGCACGGCATCCCTCGAGTGCCACCTCGATCAGCGCGGTTCGCCGTTGCTGCCAGGCCCCGCGCTGCGCGGTGGCACGGACGTGCTCGCGAGTTCCAACCAGTGTGCATTTCGCGGCTACGCCCAGTCGCGCCTGTCTGCCCGTGCCACAGACGAGCCGCATACCGGCATCGACGCGCGCCGTCGCGGCTTGCTGTATCACCGGGCGCTGCAAGCGTTGTGGTTGCAGTGGCAGGCGCCGCGCGCACTGCGCAACCTCACCGCCGAGCAGCGCCGCGCGGCGATCGCGACCGCATTGCAGTCAGCCGCCGCGCGGGATGACGCACGTGTCATTGGCGCGGTGGCAGAGCGCGCGCTGGAGCGGGAGACGCGCCGTGCGCTGCAGCTCATGGATGAACTGCTGCAGCTCGAGGCGCAGCGACCGGATTTCACGACCGAGTTGCTGGAGCGGGCATTGCCGCTGCGCATTGGTCCGATCTGGCTGCAACTGCGCATCGATCGTGTCGATCGCCTCGGCGACGGCAATCTGGCCGTGATCGACTACAAGACCGGTCGCGGCGTACCGTCGGACTGGAACAGCGAGCGTCCGGATACGATACAGCTGCTTGCCTATGGTGCCGCGGTCCACCAGTACCTGGCGGCGTCGGACGAGGCTCCTCGGCGTGCCGAAATCGTCGCCCTGTGCTACGCACAGCTCAGCGAGAGCCAGGTGCGCTACCGCGGCGTGGCGCAGCAGGCCGAGGCGCTGGCGCCGGCCTTGCCCGTGTCGCGGAGTTCGCGCAACGCCATGCCCTGGGGCGATCGCGTCGCCGCCTGGGGTCGTCAGTTCGCGTGGTTGGGCGAGCGCATCGCTGCCGGCGATGCGGCGGTGGAACCTGCGCCCGCAGTGTGCCGCAGCTGCGATCTCGCACTGCTGTGCCGGCGTGCCGAACAGGGCACCGCTGTCGATGACGATGAAGCCGGCAACAGCGGTGACCACCCGGTCGAGGCGGCGCCGTGATCCGCTCGTCGGCGGATCCCGAACAGGATGATGGCAGCGTGCGCGAGCACGCGACGGACCCGGCGCGCTCGGTGCTGTTGCAGGCGCCAGCCGGCTCCGGCAAGACGACCGTGCTGATCCAGCGCTTTCTGCGCTTGCTGGCGGTGGTCGACGCGCCTGAGCAGATCCTGGCCATCACGTTCACCCGCAAGGCCGCGGGC
>JBIITU010000168.1:0-6914 GCA_044340335.1 Steroidobacteraceae bacterium | reverse complement strand
AGCCGCCCCGCGACTCGCTCGAGGCGCGTAACCAGGCGCTGGCACGCGCCGCCCTCGAGCGGTCGACGCAGTGCGGTTGGCAGCTCGAACAGAATCCCGGTCGACTGCGTATCCAGACCCTGGATGCATTCAACCAGCGACTCGCCGCGTCGCTGCCGGTCGCGGCCCGCCTGGGCGGCAGTATCGAAACCACGGACGACGCCAAACCCCTGTATGCGCGTGCCGCGCGCCTGGCGCTGCGTCATGCGGAACAGGACGCCACGCTGCAAGGCCTCTCCGGGCTCTGGCTGGAGCGCGTCGGCAACGATTGGGAGCGTCTCAAGGCCTTGCTGGCGGAACTGCTCGCGCGACGCAACCACTGGTTGCGACACGTATCGGCGGAGTCGCCCGGCTGGCTGCGGGCGAGGGTGGATGGCAGCATCGAGGCCCTCGTGCGCGACGAGCTTGCGACCATCGAGGCCAGTTGCGACGCTGCGTGGCTGGAGGAAGGGCTGCGGCTGTTGCAGCACGCATTGTCCTCGCTCGCGACGGAGTCGCGAGCGCTGCCGCCAGCGTGGCGCGAGGTTCGAGCGTCGGCGCCAGCCACAGGACTCTCCGGGCGGCTGCAGCAATTGCGCGCTCTCGCCACACTCGCGCTCACTGAGCAGGACGATGCGCGGCGCAAGGTGGACGTTCGGCTCGGGTTCGGCGCTCGCAGCGAAGCCAAGGAACAGGTCATGGCCTGGCTCGAGGCCCTGGCCGCCGCGCCGACGTGCATCGACGCGTTGCGGCACGCGCGCAGCCTGCCAGATCCGGCCTTGACCACGCCCGATGGCGAAGCGCTCGAAGCGCTGGTGGTCCTGCTGCAATATGCCGCGGCCCAGCTGCTCGTCGTCTTTGCCGAGCACAACCAGTGTGATCACGCGGCGATGAGTGCCGCCGCACGCCAGGCCCTCGGCATCGGCGACGACGGCGCGCCGCTCGCGCTGGCGGAGGCGGAGCTCGTCCACCATGTCCTGGTGGATGAATTCCAGGACACATCGATCGAGCAGTTCGAACTGCTGCGCGGACTCGTGTCGCCCTGGCAACGCGGCGAGCGGCGCAGCCTGTTCCTCGTCGGTGATCCAATGCAATCGATCTACCAGTTCCGCGAAGCGGAGGTGGCGCTGTTCATCAGGGCGCGCGATCGCGGCATCGGGCACTGGCCCCTGGAGCCGATGGCCTTGCGCCGCAATTTCCGCTCGGCGGATGCCGTGGTCGACTTCGTCAATGCGACGTTCGCTCGGGTCTTTCCGGCGGTCGAGGACCGCCGCGAGGGGGCGGTGCGCTATCACGGCAGCGTCGCCGCCGGCGGGCAGGGTGATTTGCCCGCCGGCGTGCATCTGCATCGAATCGCCGCCGGCGATCGCGCGGCAGAGGCGCAGCTCGTGCTGGAGCAGATCCAACTCGCACGCGCAGCAGCACCGGCGTCCAGCGTCGCGATACTGGTGGCGGGCCGCGCCCACGCGCGGCACATCACGGCGGCGTTGCGCGCGGCGCACGTGCCTGTGCGCGGGGTCGAACTCGTGCCGCTGCGCGAAGTGCCCGTCGTGCAGGACCTGATCGCATTGACGCGCGCGCTGCTGAGCCCACATGACCGCATCGCGTGGCTCGCGTTGCTGCGCGCGCCATGGTGTGGCATCGCGCTGCCGGCACTGACCGACTGGATCGAGTCGGATCCGGCGGCCACCGTTTGCGCGCGCCTGCTGGCGCTGCCAGAAAGCCCGCTCGCCGATCCGGAACTGCGCCGCTTGCAGCGGGTGGCCGCCGTATGGCGCCGCGTCGCGCCCTGCGGCAATTTCGCGTCGCTCGCCGCCTGCGTCGAAGCGGCGTGGCTGCAGCTGGGTGGTCCGTTGTGCGCGACGGGTAGCAACGACGCGGCCGACGCGGAGGCGTACTTCGTCGCGCTACGGCAGGCGGAGCAGCGCGCCGAAATTGCTGACGCGGTTGCCGTCGAACGCGTGGTCGAGCGGCTGTTTGCAACGGCAGTCGACGCGCCTGGCAGCGTCGACGTCATGACCATCCACCGCTCCAAGGGCCTCGAGTTCGACTGCGTGATACTGCCCGGTCTGGCGCGCAGTGCCTTGCAGGACCGTGACCCCTTGCTCGACTGGTTCGAATGGTCGCCCGCCGGGGCCCAGCCCGAGCTCGTGCTGGCGCCCGTGCGCGCTGCGAGTGAGCCCCCGAGTCGGTTGGCCGAGTGGCTGCAGCGCCTGCGGCGTCGCCGCCGCGAGCACGAGCGGGCGCGACTGCTCTATGTAGCGACGACCCGGGCCCGCCGTGCACTGCACCTGGTCTGCGAGACGCCCGCAGCTCGTTCAGATGGCAGCGAGGGAGCGCCTCGTTCAGGCACCGCGCAGGCGACCTTGTGGCCCGCGCTGCGCGAGCCGGTGCTTGCTGCGACGGAGCGCGCCTCGAGCGCGACGGCAGTCCACCATGGCGGACCGGCTGCGCTGCGACGCCTGCCCGTCGACTGGGAGGCGCCGCAGTGGCCCCTGCCGGTGGGCGGACGCGCGCCGGCGAGTGCGGCGGACCTCGGCAGACTGCCGGTCGAGTTCAGCTGGGTCGGCGACACGGCCCGACGTGTCGGTATCTGCTTGCACGCACAGCTGCAGCGCTGGGCCACCGACGGTGTCGCCGCGCTGCCCGATCCCGCGCAGCTGCGACGGCTGCTGCGGCGTGAAGGCGTCGCCGACGCCGAACTGGACGCTGCGACCGAGCGCGTGCTGCTGGGCTTGCAGACGACGCTGGCTGATCCGCAGGGACGCTGGCTGGTTGCGACCGCGCACGCGGAAGCGTGCTGCGAGTTGGCATTGACAGGCCAGTTCGATGGCCGCGTGCAGAGCATCGTCATCGACCGCAGCTTCATCGATGCAGGCGGCACCCGCTGGATCATCGACTACAAGACGAGTACCCATGAGGGCGGCGATCTGGACGCCTTCATTTCCAATGAAGCGCGCCGCTATCGTTCGCAACTGGTTCGCTACGCACGCTTCGCACGCGAACTCGGTCCGCAGCCCGTGCGCGCGGCGTTGTACTTCCCGCTGCTGGGTCGTTTCGTCGAGATCGACGTCGAACACAGCGCGACGGACGCGGTCTAGAACGTTTCCGACTGGGCGAATTGACGGCGCCCCGCAGCGTCCGGCGAGCCGAGGAAGCGGATCTGGTCTACCAAGGTCTGCGGCGCATCGGCGCGGGTCGCGACGCTGCCCGTCAGTTCGTAGCCCCGCTCAGCCAGCAGTGCGAGCGTGCCGGCGACATCCAGCGGCCCGCCCGTATCCTGCAACTGGCCGACCAGCCGCCCCGCTGCATCCGGCGGTGCGGCGAACTGGATCCGATAGCTGCCGAGCGGCAGTGCCTGCGGGTAGGTCTGCTGCAGGCCGTCGACGACGATGTCGCCTCGCAGGGCGCGTACCCAGCGGTCTCGCAGCACGACTTCACTGAGGTCCAGAGCCAGACGACCGCGCAGGTTGGGGGCGAGCCTTTCAACGAACGCGTAGCCCAGCTCGACATCGCCGCGCAGATCGCGGGCCGTCAACGTTCCGGCTGGACTGACCGCAACGATCGCGCGCAGCGACAGGCCTGGTTGCTGGATGCTGAGGTCCGCGCCGAGGCGGCCGCGCAGCAGTTCGAGCGGTCGCAGTGACCATGTGGTGGTGCCGAGTGCGTTCGGTCCGAGTCGCAGCGCCGCGCATTGCCCCGACCACACCGAGCCGGTGGGTGCAGCACACTCGAGCGTCGCCGGCAGCAATGGCACCAGCCAACGCAGCGGCAGCGTCGCCAGCATCGCCAACAGGAAACCCGCAGCCGCGAGCAGCAGGGCGGGGCGCAGTCCCGTCATCAGCGCGCGCCGGCAGGCCGCAGCGTGAAGGTCGCGTTGACGTTGCCCGCCTCGGCGGCGCGTTCGACGCTCGCCGTGGTGACCGCGATGCCGTGCTGTTGCGAAAGTCGCGCTGTCATCGCAACCAATGCGTCGAAGGAGGCGGCGCTGAACCGGACACGAAGTCCGTCGGGCGGCACCGCTTCGCTCGCGCCCAACGACTGCGCCAGACCGGCTTCGCGCGCCGCACGGTCGACGATCACGACGATCGACTCGCCGCTTGCAACGGCAGTGCGCACCGGGCCGGCGGCGATGATCTCGGCCGACGCGGCCTGCATGAAGGCGAGGTCCAGCCGTTTGCGCTCGACACTGTCGCGGGTGCGCGCGACGGCCGAATTCAACTGCCACAGCGAACCGATCAGCACGATGCCTATTGCGGCACAGGCACCCGTGACGAGCACGCGCTGCTCGCGGGCCTCACGCGTGTCGTACCACTGCCGCACTCTCTCGAGCATGCTGCCACTCACGACTGGGCTTCCTGTGTGCGCAGGCGGATGCGGCCTTCATAGGCAGATTCGCTCGCCGTGCCACCCTGCAATTCCGCCTGCCAGCCGCTGGCACGCAAGGCCGAGTTGATGCGATCGAGGCTTTCGGCACTGCTGGCCCTGATGCGCACGTCGATGCCCGTCGCTTCCAGGCCCACCGACTGGAACTCCGCATCAGGCGACGCACTGCGGGCCTGCGCGAGTGCGACCAGGGCGCGCAACCACGGACCTGCATCACCGCCACCCGAACGCACCGCCAGCAGTTGCTGCTCGATCCGTGCCCGCATGTCACCACTGGGTGATTCGCCGGGGAATGTCGCTCGCGCGACCTCGGCAATCGCGCTGTCGAGCGCAGTCTCGGCCGCGCGCAACTGCCGATACTCGAGCGCCCTCGAGCCAACGAACAGCAGCAGCGCCGTCGCCGCGAGCCCGGCGGCGAGTCGCCATGGGCGCAAGGCGCCGGCAGTGCCACCACGCGGCGCGTGCACGCCCTGCAGCAGGTTGATCGGCGCTCCGGGCGCCTGCGGCGGAAGCACCGCCCGAGCCGCGAGCAATGGCAGCGCCCCGTTGGGCAGCAGCTGCACGCGAAACGCCGCAAAACGATGCCGCAGCGATTCCATCTGTGGTCCGATGCCCGCCCAGTCGTCGGCGCCGGCATACAACGTCAGCGATGGCCAGGCGACATCGACCGAGGCGAGTGCATCTGGAACGATGGCGTCGTCTGCCGCAAAGGCGAGCGCAAACGCGGCCTCCAGGCCATCCGTCGGCAGATAGACGGGCGCGCGCGCACCCACCCGCAGGCATAGTTCGTTGCCCTCGAGCAGCGCGACGGCCGCATCACCCGGCAGCAGCGAGGCATCGTCGTACATGGCCTGCGCGGTGAGCCCGGCCGCCGCAAGACGTTCGCGCCAGTCCGCGAACAAGACCTTCGACACCACGCGCACTGCGGCCCGGCCTTCTTTCGAACGTGCGCCGACGGCGAAGTGCAGCGTGTCGACATCGTCGGCAACCTGCTCTTCAAGGGCGAAGGGGACGGCCTGCAGCAGCTTCGCGCCGCCCAGGGGAGGAACATCGACCTCGAGTGCAAGCACGTCGACGCCCGGCACGATGACCGCAACGCGGCGGCCTGCGGCCTGTGACACCAGCGTGGCAAGCCTTGCCCGTGCGGGCGGTGCGACCAGATGTCCGGCGGAGTCGACCAGCATCCACGTGACCAGGTCCGCGTCCGACTCGGGAGCACCTGAGTCAGGAACGGGAGGTGCGAGACGGATGAGGAGCCAGTCGGACATGGATCATTCCGTAAATGCGCGCATGACGGGCCTGACGAGCGGGGCGCCGCCCGGCGCGCTTTCATAATGCAGGAGACTGTACAAGGCGAACTCGGCAGTGCCAATACTGACGAAACTGCGTAACGAGAACCAGTTCGAGGTTTCATCGTACGGCAGACCCTGCTGCAGCCGGGTGCGGCGCTGTGGATCGCTGAAGGATGCCTCGAAATCACTGCGAGATGGGAAGCACTTGCCCGCGCGGTTGCGCTCCAGGGCCTGCGGCGCGGGTGTCCATTGCTGCTGTTCCGTCAGGGCATCGAGCAGGGGCCCGCTTGCGGTGCAGAGATTGATGGCCGTGCCACGCGGCAGCGCCGCGACATGCGGCGCCAGCCTGGCGTAGCGCTCGGCGCCGAACTCGCGCAGCGCCAGCAGTTCGCTGATGGACGTGATTGCACGGTTCGCGGTGCGATAGCCCGGCGTCCCAGCCGAGTAACTGCTGTCCTCGGCGCCACCCGGTTGCGGCTGCGTGTCGATGTCGATCCAGTCCACCATCAGTTCCGCCCAGACCGTTTCGAGCTCGAGGTTCTCGAGCAGCCGCTCGAAAACCTCGACCGCGACATCGTTGCGCGCGCCGCTGGCATCGACCAGGTTGTTCAGGTTGAAGCGTCCCTGCAGATCGAACAACTGCGCCTCCAGGAAGGTGCCGCTGCCCTCGGGCACTTCGACCGGGCCGAGCGGACGAGCCCAAGTCTGATCGAGGTGTATCGTGCGGTTGTTCTGCTTCAATTGCTCGGCCAGGGCATAGGCCGCAATCGCCTCAGTGCCACCTCCCAGCAGCAGCGACTCATCGAGCGCCGCTGCGCCTGCACCCCGCCGCGCGGTCAAGGCCGTATCGAAGGCGATGGCCGCAGCCACGACGGTTGCGAGCGCGACCAGGATGACGGCCGTCAGCAGCGCCACGCCGCGCTGGCGATTCACCCCGCCACCTCGATCAAGCGCACGATGCGGCCGAAGTCGGTGGTCTCGAGTGTCACCTCGACTGCAATCGGCCGCATCCGCAACTGCTGGGCCGGCGGCCGCGGCGTCGACACTGGCGGCCACTGGTCGAGCCACTGCCGCGCCGCATCCATGTAGCGCAGGCGCACGCTGCGCACCCCGGTCAGCAGGGGCTGTCGCCGCGGCGTGACCGCCTGGGTTCGATCCAGTACTGGCCAGCTGAGCCGTTGCAGCGTCTCCGCTTCAAGTGCGTACTCCACCCGTTCC
>JBIITU010000347.1:0-3857 GCA_044340335.1 Steroidobacteraceae bacterium | reverse complement strand
GATCTCGCCGCGGTCGTGCGCAGCCGTGCGACCACGCTGTGCCTGTTCTCGGCGCAGATGTGCACCAGCCCGCAGAACATCTACGTGCCGCAGACCGGCATCCGCGTGGGCAAGACCGGCGCAGAGCAGCATGTCACGGTCGATGAGTTCGCGCAGCGGCTCGCGGCGGCAGTCGATTCGATCGGCGCCGATCCGCGCAAGGCGGCCGCCATCCTTGCCACGATCCAGTCGCCGGCAACGCTGGCACTGCTCGAGCAGTTGCGCGACGCCGGCGAGCAGCGCGCGCGCGTGCTGCTCGCGCCGCGCCCCTACCGTCACCCGGAGTTCCCGGACGCGCGCACCAGCACGCCGCTGCTGCTCGACGTGACGCCGCGCGAGCGCGAGCTGTATGCCGAGGAACGGTTCGGCCCGATCTCGTTCGTGATTCGCGTCGCCGATGCCGCTGCGACGCTGCGCGAGGCGACGCGCGACGTGCGCGAGTGCGGTGGCCTGACCGCCTTCCTTTATTCGACCGACCCCGGGTTCATCACGGCCGCCGAGCGCGGCTTCGCGCAGGCGGGTGCGCAACTGACGATCAACCTGACGGGCCCGATGCCGCTGAATTTCGCGGCCGCCTACAGCGACTATCACGTGACAGGGCTCAACCCCGCGGGCAATGCCTCGCTGACCGATCTCGCCTTCGTCGCGAGCCGCTTCCGCATTGCGCAGAGCCGGCGACCGGTGACCCCATGAGCAGGCCGGACCGCGCGCGCGAGCTCGCCGCGCGACTGCCGACCCGCTTGCCCGTGTTCGCGGCGCCGATGTTCCTCGTGTCGGGCCCGGAGCTCGTCATGGCGAGTTGCCGCGCCGGCATCATCGGCGCTTTCCCCTCGCACAACGCGCGCACGCCGCCGGAGACCGGCGAGTGGATGGCGACGATCAACGCGACGCTCGCAGCCGCGCGCGCAGCGCAACCGGGCAGCATCGTCGCGCCCTGGTGCGTGAACCTCGTGACGCACTCGACCAACACCCGCTTGCGCGATGATCTCGACCTGGTCGCCCGCCAGCGGCCGCCCGTCGTCGTCACTGCCCTCGGCAGCCCGAAACCCGCGCTCGAAGCGGTGCGCAGCTACGGCGGCATCGTCATCGCCGACGTCGTCAACATGACCCTTGCGCGCAAGGCCATCGCGGCCGGCGTCGATGGCGTGGCCTGCGTGTCGGCTGGCGCGGGCGGCCATACCGGCTTCCTGTCCGCGCGATCGCGGGCGCGATCGTCGCGGGCGCCGATTTCGTCTACATGGGCACGCGCTTCATTCCGGCTGCGGAAAGCATTGCGGCGCCGGGCTACAAGGCCATGGTCGTCGAGTCGGGCATCGACGACCTCGTGGTCAGCGCGGCGATCACTGGCACGCCGGCGTCCTGGCTCAAGCCCAGCCTGCGCGCGGCAGGTCTCGATCCGGAGGCGCTGCCAGACAAGCCGAGCCGCGATTACGACACGGGCAACAGCGAAGCGCGGCGCTGGAAGACGATCTGGTCCGCAGGGCAGGGGGTGGGCGCGAGCCGCGCGATCGAACCCGTTGCCGACATTGTCGACCAGCTCGAACGCGAGTATCGCGCGGCGCTGGCCGAGGCTGCCGGGCGCGCCTGACGGCAGCGCCTCAGTACAGCGCGAGTATCGTCAGCGCTGCGACGCCGCCCACGGCGACCGCGCACAGCAGCGCCGCCAGCAGCGGCCGCAGTCCGATTTCCCGCAGCGTCGAGAAGCGCGTCGACAGGCCGACCGCCGCCATGGCCGTGGCCAGCAGCGCATCTGACGCGCGACTGCCGGCACCGATCAGCGACTGCCACGCATCGATCGACAGCAGCCCGAACGGCTGCGCGCCGACATCGCCCACCGTCCGCAGCAGCGACAGCGCCGCGAACCCGACCACGAACAGCGGGATCAACTGGTACCAGCGCGGTGCGACGCCCGCTACGGCACCGGATCCCGGCTGCGGGCGGAACGCGATCGCCATGATGGGGATCACGGCGATCATCGCGAGGTTGCGCACCATCTTCGTGACCGTCGCGACATCGAGCGCCTGCGCGTCGCCGAAATACTCGCGGTAGGCCATGCCCGCGCCGAGCACCTGGGCCGTGTCGTGCACCGCGGTCCCGAGGAACAGGCCGCTGCGCAACCCCTGCCCGTCGAACAGCCAGAACGCGACGAACGGATACAGCAGCATCGCCGCGAGGCCAAACAGCGCGATGCAGGCAACCGCATAACTCGTCTCGGCCTCGCGCGCGCCGATGGTGGGCGCGGCGGTAGCGCAAGCCAGCGACTGATCAGGCGCGCGAGCAGCAGCGCCGTCGCGATGGCGGCGATGATGACCGGCAGGCTGCGCAGGCCGATCTCGCCGACCTGGGCCAGCGACAGCCGCAAGCCGAGCAGCACGATGCCGAGCCGCAGCAGCGTCGTCAGCGCGAAGCGCGCGCCCGTCTGGATCGCAGCCGATGGCGTCGTCAGGTTGGCCCACAGCAGGCCGAGCAGGATGGCCAGCGTGATGCCGGAGATCGGGCTGCGCGGAAGTCCGAGCAGTCCGGTGCCGATCCAGTTCGCGAGCCAGTGCGCGCCGATGGCGAGCAGGATCGCGAGGCTGAGCCCCGGCGCGAGCTCGCGTAGTCTGGTCATCCGCTGATCCAGCCGCGCGCGCGCTGGATCGCGCGCGACCATTCATGCATGCGGTGGGCGGCGGCGTCGCGGCTCATGGCCGGTTCGAAGCGCCGCTCCACGCCCCACTGCGCGGCGACTTCCTGCGGCGAAGCCCAGAATCCGACTGCGAGCCCCGCGAGATAAGCGGCGCCCAGTGCGGTCGTCTCAGTGACGCGCGGGCGCACCACCGGCACGCCGAGCAGGTCAGCCTGGAACTGCATCAGGAAATCGTTGCGCGCCGCGCCACCATCGACCCGTAACTCGCGCAGCGGCGCCGCCGCGTCGAGCTGCATGGCCTGCAGCACCTCCGCGCTCTGGAAGGCGATCGCCTCGAGCGCCGCGCGCGCGATGTGCCCCCGCGTCGTGCCGCGCGTGATGCCAACGATGGAGCCGCGCGCGAACGGGTCCCAGTGCGGGCTGCCGAGACCCGTGAAGGCGGGCACGACGTAGACGCCGCCGTGATCCGGTTCGGACTGCGCCAGCGCTTCGATATCGGACGACCGCGCGACGAAGCCGAGCCCGTCACGCAGCCACTGCACGACGGCACCGCCGACGAAGACGCTGCCCTCGAGCGCGTACTGCAGCTGCTCCGGCGCGCTGCAGGCGATCGTGGTCAGCAGCCGATGCTTCGAATGCAGTGGCGTGCTGCCGGTATGCATCAGCAGGAAACAGCCGGTGCCGTAGGTGTTCTTGGCCATGCCCGGCTCGAAGCAGGCCTGGCCGAACAGCGCCGACTGCTGGTCGCCGGCGATGCCGGCAATCGGAATCTCGACGCCGTCGATGCGCGCGAAGCTGCCGTCCTGCAGCGACGACGCGCGCACGCGTGGCAGGCAGGCGGCGGGTACGCGCAACAGCTCGAGCATGTGCGGATCCCAGTCGCCGGTCTGCAGGTTCAGCAGCAGCGTGCGGCTCGCGTTCGTGACGTCCGTGACGTGCAGGGCGCCGACCGAGAGTTTCCAGATCAGCCAGCTGTCGATCGTGCCGAAGCACAGTTCGCCGCGCGCGGCGCGCGCGTGGCCGTCCGGCAGCTGCTCCAGCAGCCACGCGAGCTTGGTGCCCGAGAAGTACGGATCCAGCAGCAGTCCCGTCCGCGACGCGATCTCGGCCTCGTGGCCGTCAGCCTTCAGCCGCTGGCAAAGGTCGGCCGTGCGCCGGTCCTGCCAGACGATCGCGCGCGCCACGGGCT
>JBIITU010000344.1:0-3895 GCA_044340335.1 Steroidobacteraceae bacterium | reverse complement strand
CACTGGTGCTCGACCGACACGGCGTGCATCGCCTGCACCATCTCCGGCGTGCAGCGCAGCACGCCGATCGCTTCGGGCGTCACGGTCACGCGATCCGAATCGAAGCGGCGCTTCAGGCGGCGCACTTCGTCGGCGGCGAACTGCGGCGTGTCGCGATAGCCCGCGCGGATGAACTGCGACGGGCTGGATTCATCCGCGCTGTCCATCGCGATGCGCGACACCAGCGCGCGGATGCCGGAGCGCTCGACGCTGTTCAGCACGCCGTCCAGCAGATCCGGGTTCGGCGCGCCGATCTCGCCGGTGGCCGTCGTCGTCACGCCCATCGACATCAGCTCGAGCAGCGACAGCGCCGCAGCGGGTTCGCCGTTGCGGCCGTTGAGCCCATCCAGCACCGGCCACATGCCCTTGCTGAACCACACTTCGAGCGGCATTTCATCGTACAGGCCGCGCAGCACGCCGTTCGAAAGATGGGTGTGGCAGTTGATCAGCCCGGGCATCAGCAGGCGGCCCGCGAGCGAGCGGCGCGGCGTGCCCCGCGGCACCGCGCCGAGTTCGCGCATCGGTCCGACACGCTGGATGCGGCCATCCTTCAGCCACAGGAAGCCGGCGCGGAACGCGCGCCGCGTGTCGTCCATGGTCAGCACGACAGCATCGGTCAGCAGCAGCTCGGTGCCTTTCGCGGTCACGCGCGGTGCCGCGCGTGCGGCCGGGGCGAGCGCCAGCAGACCGGCGGCACCAGCGCCGCGCAGAAAATCCTTGCGTGTCAGCATCACGACAGCTCCCGTTTGCGTGTCCAGCGCCAGATTGCGTACACCGGCACGCCGAGCGCGGTGATCAGCAGGTTGATGCCGGTGATCAGCGGCGATTCGAACAGCGCGTTGCCGATGATCAGCAGCGCGGCGCCGCACCAGATGCTGGCGAGCAGCGGTGCAAGCGGCGCGCGGTACGGCCGCGGCGTCTGCGGCTGCGTGTGGCGCAAACGCCAGACCGCGAGCGCCGCGAGCGTGTAGAACGGCACGATGCCGAGCACGAAGGTCGCGGCCAGCTGGTCGAAGGTGCGCGCCGACGCATACACGCAGGCGAGCAGGCCATGCAGGATGATGGCATTCGCCGGCGTCAGGAAACGCGGCTGGACCGCGCCGATGCGGCGAAAGAAGAGGCCGTCGCGCGCCGCGGCGAAGAACAC
Source organism: Steroidobacteraceae bacterium (assembly GCA_044340335.1). GTDB lineage: Bacteria > Pseudomonadota > Gammaproteobacteria > Steroidobacterales > Steroidobacteraceae > UBA964. Next base: position 2,709 of record JBIITU010000344.1, on the reverse strand, counting down.
GCGCGGGTCTGACAGCACACAACCGGCCAGTGAGCTCAGGGTCGCGATCACGACGAGGCCCGCGACGATCAGCGCGGCCACCGGTCCGGTGACGAACTCGACCGCGAGCGACAGCGCAAGCGGCGTCGCGGCGATCCGGTCGACCGGCAGCGCGTACAGCAGCGCGGCGTTGACCAGCAGGTACAGCACCGTCACTGCGGACACGCCGATCAGCAGCGCCCGCGGCAGGTTGCGCTGCGGCTCGCGGATCTCACCCGCCAGCGCGCAGAAGCCGGCGAAGCCATCGAAGGCCCACATCACGGCGATCAGCGCCAGCAGCCAGGCAGAGAACGAAGGCGCCGTGAAGCCCTCCTGCGCGGCGATCGCGAACGCGCCGCCGCCGCCGTCGGCGTAGCCGAACACCAGCCCGACCAGCGCCAGCAGCATGACGAACTTCGCGCCGGTGCTGACGTTCTGCGCCGCCGCGCCCCAGCGCGTCGAGACGACGTTGATCGCGCACAGCACGATGATGATCGCCATCGCCACCAGCCGTTGCGCGGTTTCATCGAGTGGCACGAAGTAGCCGGTGAACTCCGCGCAGGCCATCGCGATCGTCGCCCAGGCGGCCGGGTTCACCAGCAGGTATGTCCAGCCGTAGACGAACGCCACGGCATCGCCGAAGGCTTCGCGCAGGAACACGTACATGCCGCCCGCCCTGGGGAACATCGCCGCCAGTTCCGACAGCAGCAACGCGAGGCACAGCGCGAGCGTGCCACCTGCGACCCACAGCGCGAGGATTGCCCACGGTTCGCCGACCAGCGCCGCGATGCTGGTCGGGACGCGAAAGATGCCGCTGCCGATCATGATGCCGATCACCGCGCCGACCGCCGTCAGCACGGACAGGGCGCGCGGCAGCGTCGCGGGTTCGGCGGCGCTGCTGGGTGTCGTCACGGGCGACGCCACACGCGCGTCAGGTTGTTGGCCGGCATTTCGATCTCCGCCACGAGTCGCAGGCCGATGGCGGCGGCCAGTGCATCGACCGCCGCGACGTCGCGCAGCCCCATGTGCGGCGCGCGAGTGCGCAGCATCGCATCGAACTCGGCATTGCTGGCGCAGCTTGGCCGACCGTCACGGTTGAACGGGCCGTAGATCGCGAGCACGGCGTCGTCGGCGAGCGCGTCGCCGAGGCGCGCGAACAGCCGCTGCACTTCGTCCCAGGACATGATGTGTAGCGTATTGGCCGAGAACGCCGCATCCCAGCGTCGCCGCGGCCAGTCGCCGCCGACGTCCAGTTCGAACGGGGGTGGCGCGTTCGGCAGCGGCGGGTCGTCGAGCCATGCCCGGATGCCGGGCAGGTGCGCGGCGACGTCGGAGCTGTGCCAGGTCAGGTGTGGCAGATGGCGCGCGAACCAGGCCGCGTGCTGGCCCGTGCCGCTGCCGATCTCGAGCACCTCGCGCCGGTCGGCGAAGTGCTCGCGCAGCACGCCAAGGATGGGATCGCGGTTGCGCTCGCAGGCGGGGGAGTGCGGTTTCTCGAGGGCCTGCACCGCGCCGCTCAGGCGAGCTCGCGCGCAGCGGCGATCAGGCCGTTGCGATCGGCCCAGACCCAGTCGCCGGGCGCGATGACGATGCCCGCGACCTGCGCGACGACATCGCGCGCGCCTGCGCCGAGCTTGTGCGGCCGGCGCGGCGAAATGCCCAGCGCCAGCACGCCGACTGCGATCTGGTCGAGTTCCTCGACATCGCGGATGGCGCCGTGCACGACGATGCCCGCCCAGCCGTTCTTCGCGGCCTTGGCGCCGAGCTTGCCGCCGACCAGCGCCCGATGCAGCGAGCCGCCGCCGTCGACGACCAGCACGCGTCCGGTGCCTGGTTCATCGAGCACGCTCGCCAGCAGCGCGTTGTCCTCATGACACTGCACGGTGGTGGCGCGCCCGCCGAACGCGGCGCGCCCGCCATAGCTGTGCAGCACGGCAGCGGCGACGCGCACGTCGTCCGGGTAGTCGTCACACAGGTCGCAGATGCTGCGTTGTCCGGCCATTGGTGTCCTCGTACGTTTTCTGGTTGCGATGCGCGCCGCGCTCGGCAATCCGGCCGGTGTATGGTATCCAGACGGCCGCTGCCAGAACACAGAACTTCGGGAGACGGACGATGATCTTGATTACAGGTGCAACAGGCCGGGCGGGTTTCGTCGCGGCGCGCGAACTCGCGCAGCGGGGTTTGCCGGTGCGGGCGCTGGTCCGAAACCCGGACAAGGCTGCCGCGCTGGTCGCTGCCGGCGTGCAGCTGGCGATCGGCGATGCGGCCGATGCGGTCGCCGTGCGCGCGGCCTGCGCGGGCGTCGACCGGATCGCGATCATCCTGCCAAACGGCGAAAGCCAGCTCGCCAACGAGAAACATCTGGCTGACGTCGCCGTCGCGAGCGGCGTGCGGCACGTGCTGAAGGTGTCGTCGGTCGAGTCGCACGAGGGGGCACCGAATCCGGTGCATCGCACCCATTGGGAGTCCGAGCAGCACGTGCGCCGCGTGGCACCGGCCTGGACCATCGTCCGGCCGAGCTTCTACCTGCAGAACTTCCTCGGCAACGCCGCCACGATCAAGGCCGAGGGCAAGTTCTACTACCCGTTCGGCGATCAGGGTGCCGCCGTGTTCATGGATGCCCGCGACGTTGGCCAGTTCATCGCGCAAGTGTTCAGGACGTCGGGCCACGAGAACAGGAGCTACGACATC
>JBIITU010000474.1:0-3912 GCA_044340335.1 Steroidobacteraceae bacterium | reverse complement strand
CCCCCCCCCGCTCTCTGCCGTGCGGCCAGTTCCGGCGCGAACTAGCCCGAGCCCGCCGCGGGTGGTCGTGGCAGGTGATGAGGAATCTCTCCTCTTGGTGTCAGATCAGCCGTGCCTGCTGGGGAGGCGCCCGCGCTCCCAGGGGCAACTCGGTTTGATGCGAATCCGGCGCCGTCTTCTGCCGATGCGCCAGAATCCTCGCAATCACTTCCGGCTCTTCGATGCTCGCGATCACTTTGAGCTTTCCACCACAACGGCCACAGGTGTCGATCTCGATGCCAAAGACGCGCTTCAGGCGCTGCGCCCAGCACATGGCCACGTGGCGCGGAGTGATGGGCTTGTCGGGATCCGCTGGAACTGCCTTGCCACCCACACCCCGATGCGCCGGTGTCACCGCAGCTCTGAGTTTGCTGTGCGGCGCGAACACCCCATGAAACCGTGTTAGGTGCATCCGTGGCGGCGGCACCAGCGCGGCAAGCCTTGCCATCAGATCCAGCGGCTCCAACACGATGTGCGTGGTGCCGTCACGGTACGGAGCCTTGAGCGTGTAGCGAACCTGGCCTGATGAGCTCAGCGCCAGACGTTCCACTGCAATCGGCGGGCGGCTCACATAGCGGCACAGCCGCTCGAGCTTCTCGCGCTGATGCGGCTGGATGTCCAGACCCGCATGCAGCGAGAAGCCGCCTGCGTTGGCAACACCGCGACCCTCGCCCTGTTGCTCAGGTTCAGGCTCTCTGGCCGGCACGGTCTGCAGCGTGAACAGCTTCTGGCCTGCTCTCGGACCGACTGCAATCCGGTAGGTGATGGAGTGACCGATCAGGTCGTCCAGCGGACCGCCTTCCCCTTGGTTCGCCAACCACGCGTTCTCCAGGTCGCGCTCGACCAAGCCTCGCTGCTCCAACACCTTGCCGATGCGCGTGGCGATCTGCTGCACCAACTCCTGCAACTCAGCGCCGGTTGGCGCGGGCACGTGCCGGAACACCGGCGCTGCACCTTCTAACGGCACATACACCCCAGCCAGGAAGATCATGTGGAAGTGAATGTTGAGGTTCAGCGCCGAGCCGAAACGCTGGATCAGCGTCACGGCGCCGGGGAACCCCGTGGCGCGGGTGAGGCCCGCCTGCCTCAATTGAAAACTGGAAATCGCCCGGTACACCGTGCGCAAGACCCGCGTCAGTGAATCCGGATCGGTCGCGAGCAGGAACCGCAGCGCGAAGGGCAACGACAACACCCATTGCCGCAGCGGTCGCTCGGGCAGCACCTCATCGGCCAGCAGCGCTGCGGTCTCGGCCATGCGCCGACCCCCGCACGAAGGACAAAACCCGCGCTTCTTGCAACTGAACGCGACGAGCTTCTCAGCGCGGCAGCCCTCGCAGCGTACGCGCAGGAACCCTTCTTCCAGACGACCGCACTTAAGATAGGCGTCGAACTCCTGCTGCACGTAGTCGGGCAGTGATCGACCTTCCCTTGCCCGCAGTTCACGGAACTCTGGATAGTGCTGCGCCACAAGCTGATACAGCAGCGTGCTCTCGGGCCGATGCTGCGCGTAGCCCGATGGCTCGATGAACGGTGGCGCGCGCGGCCGCAGCGCGCAGGCGGCCGCTGGCATGAGGCGAGTCCCGGAGGATGACAGGGACTACGCAGGCTACGCGGACCGTCGGCGCCGTCTGAAAGCTCAAAGGCGTGTGTTCATGCAGATATGCCGTGTTTGACCCGCATCCACCCGGAATCACCCGTCTTGCAACCTGTATCCTATCGGGATACAATCGCTTGTGATCAGGTCCTTCCGCCATGACGGTCTGGAACGCTTCTACCGCACGGGCTCGAAGGCCGGCATTCAGCCAAAGCACGACGTGAAGCTACGCACGCAACTGACCGCCCTCGATGCCGCAACGCGTCCACAGGATCTCGCCGCGATCCCGGGCTGGCGCCTGCATGAGCTGAAGGGCAATCAGGCTGGTCGCTGGTCAATCACGGTCAACGGCAACTGGCGACTGACCTTCATTTTCGAGGGCACAGACGTCGTGCTGCTCGACTACGAGGACTATCACTAGGAGAGGCAACATGAGTCAGATGCACAACCCCTGCCACCCCAGCGCAGTGCTCAAGGAGGCCTTGAGCGACATCAGCGTAACCGATGCAGCCAAGCGCCTGGGCGTCGGCCGCGTGGCGCTCTCGCGCCTGTTGAATGGCGCTACCGGCATCAGTCCGGAGATGGCGCTGCGCCTTTCCAAGGCGCTCGGTACGTCGCCGGAGTTCTGGTATGGCATGCAGGTCAACTACGACCTGTGGCAGGCCAAGAAGAACTTTCGTGGCAAAGTAAAACCTATCGTTCAGCGCGATGGTGCTGCGGCCTGATGGGCGTGCCAGTTTCCAGGACATTCACCCTGAATCTCGACCCTGCATTTCGCAGCGATCCGTCGCACTATCGCACCGCGAGACCCCTTCACTCCCACTCGATCGTCGCCGGCGGCTTGCCGCTGATGTCGTACACGACGCGCGAGATGCCCTTCACTTCATTGACGATGCGGCGCGAACAGACGTCGAGCAGCTCATAGGGCAGATGCGCCCAGTGCGCCGTCATGAAGTCGATGGTCTCGACGGCGCGCAGCGCGATCACTGGCTCGTGGCGGCGACCGTCGCCGGTCACGCCGACTGACTTCACGGGCAGGAACACGGCAAACGCCTGCGAAGTCTTGTCGTACCAGCCGGCCTTGCGCAGTTCCTCGATGAAGATGTGGTCGGCGAGGCGCAGCGTATCGGCGGCAGGTTGCGTGACTTCACCAAGGATGCGTACGCCAAGTCCAGGACCCGGGAACGGATGGCGGTAGACCATTTCGGCGGGCAGGCCGAGTTCGACGCCGATGCGACGCACCTCGTCCTTGAATAGTTCGCGCAGCGGCTCGACGAGCTTGAGCTTCATGTGCGCGGGCAGGCCACCGACATTGTGGTGGCTCTTGATGACGTGCGCCTTGCCGGTCTTGCTGCCGGCGGATTCGATCACGTCGGGGTAGATCGTGCCTTGCGCGAGGAACGCGACACCGTCGATCTTCGCGGCCTCCTCGTCGAACACCTCGACGAACAGGCGACCGATGATCTTGCGCTTGGCCTCTGGATCAGCAACGCCCTTCAGCTCGCGGAAGAAACGCTCGGCGGCATTGACGCGGATCACGCGCACGCCGAGATTCTTCGCGAACACCTGCATGACCTGGTCGCCTTCGTGATGGCGCAGCAGGCCATGGTCGACGAACACGCAGACGAGCTGCTCGCCGATCGCCTTGTGCAGCAGCGCGGCGACGACCGACGAATCGACGCCGCCCGAAAGACCCAGCAGCACCTTGCCGGTGCCAACCTGGGCGCGCACGCGCGCGATCGCATCGTCGATGATACTGCCCGGGTTCCAGCTCGCGTCGCAGCCGCAGATCTCGCGCAGGAAGCGTTCGTAGATGCGCGTGCCCTGCTTCGTGTGCGTGACCTCCGCCTAGCCAGGGGAGTCCCGGTCGAAAGCGGCTCGATTCGGCTTGACGAAGCAGGTTTCGGCATTGGCGGAACCCTGGGCACCCCACTATCGTCAGGCTCTCTATAGTGTATTTTATCGAGATCGTTGGCACGATTTGTGACTCTGGAGCTTAGAAGTCAGCCGCGACCGATTATCATCTTGCCAATGCACGGACCCTTGCGAACATCAAATGGTAGAAGCGGATTGAAGCCCTTGATCCGCGACATAATGGCAGCCGCGCTTCGTCGTGTGGGTGCTTCAGCTCCGCGTCGCGTCCCTAGTGACTCGCTGCTGATTCTCACGTTTCATCGAGTGATGCCGGAGGAACTTCGATCCCAGTATCCGTTACCAGGACTCGCCGTAACCCCCGAGGAGTTAAGTTGGGTACTCGAGAAACTGGCACCGAATTTTGA
>JBIITU010000342.1:0-3918 GCA_044340335.1 Steroidobacteraceae bacterium | reverse complement strand
GTCAGAAGTAGAAAAATCAACAAGAACAAGAACTAAACGACGATTGTTCGAGTCTGTCAGCTTCGGGCGATCGGTGAGCGAAACGAGCTTCTTCTCCCTGTGTCTTCTTCGCGCTGCCCCGCATCAGGGAAACAGCGCCGCCAGTACCTCGCGTTCTTCCTGTACCAGCACGTTGTAGGTGCGGCAGGCCGCGCCGAGTTCCATGGCTTCAAGCGCGATGTTCCGTTCCCGGAAGGCGCGCCGGATCTCCACTGGCGGGATTCGATCCGCCGCGCGCGTGCCGACGATCACGACGGCTGCTCGACTCGCGAAAATCGGCGCCAGCTGCGCCGGTGTCAGCGTCGCGAGCGACTCCGCTTCCCATTGATCGAGAAGCTGCTGGCGCGACAGCAGCAGCGGCCGCACGCAGCGCTGCGCGCCGACCCAGACGCTGTCGGCGTCGTAGCGCCGCACGAGCAGCGCGCCTCCGGATTGATCCAACGTGATCTGCACGGCCGGTAAGATAATCGATGTGCAGGAACTGATGCTGATCGTGAGCGGCCCGGCCGAGGAACCATACGAGCGTGCCGCGGGCGCGGGCGGCGCCGCGGCGTCGCGCCTGCCGTGGGAGCCGCTGTCCGAGGGCGCAGCGGGCGCGCAGCTGGGACTGCTGCGGCGTCTCGGGCGGGCGGATCTGTGCAGCGTGCCGCTCGCTCAGTTGCTGGCGGGCGATGCGGATAAGGTGCGCGCCGCGCCGTGGCTGCTGTCACCGCTGTATTGCGTCGCCGGACTGGACCGCCTGCACCTGCCTGCCGACGGCCTGTTGAACCTCCCGATGGCGCAATGGGCAGAGCTTTGCCAGGGGTTCACGCGCGAACTCGGCGCTGGCCGGTTTGCGCTGACGCCGCTCGATGGGCGCACGGCGCTGCTCGAAGGCGCGCCGCTCGGCGAACTCGAAACGCTTGAACCGGAAGACCTGCCCGGCACGGACCTGCGTGACTGTCAGCCGCACGGCCCAGCCGCGAGCCGCTGGCGCGCGTTGCAGGGCGAGATCGAAATGTGGCTGCACGCGCACCCGGTCAATGCGGCGCGCGTGCGCGCCGGGCACCCACCCGTGACGACGCTGTGGCCTTGGGGCGGCGCCCGACCTGATCTCGCCGTCTGCGCGGACAACCTGCCGCGTGCCGCCGCGGCGCAGACCTGGTCGCTGCTTGGGTTGGGCGTGCACGGGCAGGCGCTCGCCGCGCGCCATGCTGGCGTCGACGCCACGCCTGAACTCGAACTGGCGGATTTCGCCGCGCTCTTGGCTACGTCCCGCGCGGGCGCGGTGGCGCTGCGGGTCAGTGCCGCGCGCGGCCTGGCCGAACTGGAATCGCGCTGGCTCGCGCCGGCGGCCGCGGCGCTGCAGCGCGGGCAGATCGGCGCGCTGACGTTGTGGCATCGCCGGTCCGCATGGCGCCTGGCGCAACGGCGCTGGTGGCAGCGCGGCCCGCGCCCGAGCACGCTCGGCGAATTGCTCGCGCGCGCGGCGGTCACGCCGGCTACGCCGGCACGGCGGGCGCAGTGAGCTTCGGCAGCGGCCTGCATGTCGTGCAGCGTCCCGCGCCGGCGGGTCCGGCGGCAGTGTGGCCCGGGGTGCATCCCGTGCTGGCGCGGGCGTATCGGGCGCGCGGCGTGGCAGCGCGCGACGACCTTGCCCTGACGCTCGATCGACTGCTGCCGGTGAGCTCGCTCGACGGCGTGGCCGCCGCTGCTGAATTGCTGCTCGCGTACCGCGAGCGGCGCGTGCTCGTGGTCGGTGATTTCGATGCGGACGGTGCGACCAGCACTGCGCTGATCGTCCGCGCGTTGCGCGGCTGGGGTTATGCCGCGGTCGACTTCCTCGTGCCGAATCGCTTCGAGTACGGCTATGGGCTGACGCCCGAGATCGTCGCGCTGGCGGCGCAGCGCAGCCCGGAGCTGATCGTCACCGTCGACAACGGCATTTCGAGCCTGGCGGGCGTTGCGGCCGCGCGCGCGCTCGGCATCGAGGTGCTGGTCACGGATCATCACCTCGCAGGGGCGGAGCTGCCGGATGCGCGCGTCATCGTGAACCCGAATCTGCCCGGTGCCAGTTTCGGCTCGCGGGCGCTCGCGGGCGTCGGCGTCGCGTTCTACGTCATGGTGGCGCTGCACCGGGAACTCACGGCCCGCGCGCTGCTGCCTGCTGGTGCGCCGGCGCCCACCGAGTTCCTCGACCTGGTCGCGCTCGGCACGGTCGCGGATGTCGTGCCGCTCGATCTGAACAACCGGATCCTGGTCGCGCAGGGCCTGCGTCGCATTCGTGCCGGTCGCTGCGGGGCAGGCATTCGCGCGCTGCTCGACGTCGCAGCGCGCAACCTGACGCAGCTGACCGCGACCGATCTGGGCTTCGCGGTGGGTCCGCGTCTGAACGCGGCGGGTCGCCTCGACGACATGACGATTGGCATCCGCTGCCTGTTGGCTGATTCGCCGACCGAGGCGGGCATGCTCGCGGCGCGGCTCGATCAGCTGAACCAGGAGCGCCGCGGCATCGAAGCGAAGATGCAGGAGACCGCGCTCGCAGCCGTGCGCGGCCTGCGCGATGCCGAACTCGAAGGCGGCGCTGGTGGGCGGCGGCGCGCGGCACTGTGTCTGTACGACCCGGGCTGGCATCAGGGTGTCGTGGGTCTGGTCGCGAGCCGCCTCAAGGAGCGCATGCGCCGTCCCGTCGTCGCGTTCGCCGACAACGCCGACGGCACGCTGCGCGGTTCGGCGCGCTCTGTGCCGGGCGTGCACATCCGCGACGTGTTCGATTCGGTCGCGGCGCGCCATCCGGGCCTGCTGGTGCGCTTCGGCGGTCACGCGATGGCCGCCGGCCTCACGCTCGAACGCGATCGGCTCGACGCGTTCTCGCAGGCCTTCGAAGCCGAGGTCGAGCGGCTGGCTGCCAGTGCGGCGCTGGCCGATGCGGTCGAGTCCGATGGCGCGCTGGCGGTCGACGAGATCTCGCTGACGACGGCCGAGGCGCTGCGCGAGGGCGGCCCCTGGGGGCAGGCCTTCCCCGAACCAACCTTCGACGGTGAATTCGACATCACGCGCACCCGGCAGGTCGGCGAGCGACACCTGAAGATGTGGGTCGAGGTCGCCGGCACGGGGCGGCGCTTCGACGCGATCGCGTTCAACCTGCTCGAGCCCGGCCGCGATGCTCGACGGGTGCCGGAACGCGCGCGCCTCGTGTATCGGCTCGACATCAACGAGTATGGCGGCGAGCGGCGGCTGCAGCTGCTGGTGGATCACCTGCTGGCCTGATCCCGCCGCTGCCGATCTGCTAGCATTCGCGCCCCATGATCGAACTCGGCCAAGTCAAGCGCAGTCTCAAAGACCTCGCGGAGCGCGTCGCTGCGCTCAGGGGGTTTCTTTGAGTACGACACCAAGAAGGAACGCCTCGAAGAGGTGAGCCGCGAACTCGAGGACGCTGCAGTCTGGTCCAAGCCGGAGCGCGCGCAGCAACTCGGCAAGGAACGCGCCCAGCTCGAGACGGTGCTCGGCGTCATCGATCGCGCGACGTCTGCGGTCGGCGATGCCAACGAGCTGCTCGAGCTCGCCGAAGCCGACAACGACGAGGCAATGGCGCGCGACGTCGAGTCCGATGTCCCGCGCCTCGAAACGCTGGTGCGCGGGCTGGAACTGCAGCGCATGTTCCGCGGCGAGATGGATTCCCACAATGCGTTCATGGACATCCAGGCGGGTGCCGGCGGCACCGAAGCGCAGGACTGGGCGCAGATGCTGATGCGCATGTACATCAAGTGGGCGGCCAGTCGCGGCTTCGATTGTGAAGTCCTCGACGCGAACGGCGGTGAAGTCGCCGGCATCAAGAGCGCGACGCTGGGCATTCGCGGCGAGAACGCCTACGGCTGGCTGCGCACCGAAACCGGCGTG
>JBIITU010000341.1:0-3932 GCA_044340335.1 Steroidobacteraceae bacterium | reverse complement strand
ATCAACATGATCTCCGGGCACCTGTCGATCAAGTACGGCCTGAAGGGTCCGAATCTCGGCGTGGTGACGGCCTGCACGACCTCCACCCACGCGATCGGCCTCGGCATGCGCACCATCCAGTACGGTGACGCCGATGTCATGCTGGCTGGCGGCGCCGAGATGTCGATGACCGTGCTTGGCATCGGCGGGTTCAGCCAGGCAAAGGCGCTGTCGACGCGGAACGATGAGCCGACCAAGGCCTGCCGCCCCTGGGATCGCGATCGCGACGGTTTCGTCGCTGCCGATGGCGGCGGCGTCATGGTGCTCGAGGAACTCGAGCACGCGCGCGCGCGTGGGGCGCGCATCTACGCGGAACTGGTCGGCTTCGGTATGAGTGGCGATGCGTATCACATCACCGCGCCGCCCGAAGACGGCGCGGGCGCGCGCCTCGCGATGGTCAACGCGCTGCGCGATGCGCGTCTGGACGCGTCGGCGGTTGCCTACCTCAACGCCCACGCGACCTCCACGCCGCTCGGTGACAGGGCGGAGACGGTCGCGATCAAGAATGCCTTCGGCGAACATGCCAAGCGGCTCGCAGTCAGTTCGACCAAGTCGATGACCGGGCATCTGCTCGGCGCGGCCGGGGTGGTCGAGGCCATCCTGACGACGCTCGCCATTCGTGACCAGGTCGCGCCGCCGACGATCAACCTCGACAACCCCGATCCGGATTGCGACCTCGACTACGTGCCGCATACAGCGCGCCAGATGCAGATCGATGTCGCCATGTCCAACTCGTTCGGCTTCGGCGGCACGAACGGCACGCTCGTGCTGCGGCGCTACACGAGCTGACGCGCGGTCGGCGGATGCTAGTGCACCGCCTGCTCGACGGCGTTTCGCCCGCGGTCCTGCTGGCGCTGGTCAGCACCCGCTCGGCACGCTACCCGGTGCTGTTCGACAGCGTCTCGAGCGGCCCGATGTCCAGGCACTCCGTCCTCGTCGCGACCGACGGCGCAAGCCTGGCGCTGCGCCGCGACGGTGTGCTGTGCCGCGATGGCAGACCGCTGGACAGTCCGGCGCGCTTCCTGGACGCCCTCGAAGCGTGGTGGGGTCCGCTCGCCACCAACCCGCCCGCTGCAGGGTCCGGACCCTGGCGCGGCGGCTTCGCCGTGTTCGCGGGCTACGAGGTCGCGGCCGAGGTCGAACCGCGGCTGCGCCTGCCGGCGGCAGCCGAACCGTGGCGCGCCTGGGCATTGCGCACGCCGGCCGCACTGGTGCTAGAGCGAGACTCCAATGCCGTCTGGGCTGTCGCCGAAGCCGACGCGCCCGAGTGGCTCGACACCCTCGAGCACGACGCCCGGGGGGCAATCGATGCGCGCGCATCGCGACCGTCGCTGCCGACACCGGCGTGGCACACCATCGAGGATGACCCCGAGCGCTATCTCGCCGGCGCGCGGCGCGCGCTGGAACACATCGCCGCAGGCGACGTCTACCAGCTCAATCTGTCGCGCGGCTGGCGCGCAGCGCTGCCGGCCGGATTGACCCAGGATGAGATCGTGACGTCCCTGTATGCCGCGCTGCGCCGTGCCAACCCCGCGCCGTTTGCGGTGCTCGCGCGCTGGCAGGGCCTCGACATCCTCAGTTCGTCGCCGGAGCGGCTGTTGCGGGTCGAGGCGGGCGTCGCAAGCACGCGGCCGATCGCGGGGACCCGGCCGCGCGGCGGTTCTGCAAACGCTGATCTGGCGCTGGCGGAGGAACTGCGCAGCAATGCCAAAGAGCGCGCCGAACACGTGATGCTGATCGACCTCGAGCGCAACGACCTCGGCCGGGTCTGCGATGCCGGCACGGTACGGGTCGATGAGTTCATGGGTCTTGAGACCTACACTCACGTGCATCACATCGTGTCGCAGATTTCCGGCCGCTTGCGGCGCGACGCGCATGCGATCGATGCATTCCGCGCGCTGTTTCCCGGCGGCACGATCACCGGCTGCCCCAAGGTCCGCTGCATGGAGCTGATCGCGCAGATCGAGGCGGAGGGCCGTGGCGCGTACACGGGTTCGATCGGCATGCTGGGGCTCGATGGCAGCGCGGATTTCAACATCCTGATCCGCACGCTGACCGTTCACGACGGCCATGTCCATGCGCGCGCCGGTGCTGGCATCGTCGCGGACTCCCAGCCTGAGCGCGAGCTGGAGGAGACCCGCGCCAAGGCGCTGGGTCTGCTGCGGGCGCTCGAGATCTGTGCTCAGCAGTCCGCGGTTGATGGAGCGCCGGCATGAGCGCCGCAGCGGCTGGCTGCTGGATCGATGGCGAGCCGGCAACAGGCGTGCCGGTGGATGACCGCGGGCTGCTGTACGGCGACGGCGTGTTCGAGACACTGGCGTGGCGCGGCGGAGTCCTGCGCTTCGTCGATCTGCATCTGGCGCGCCTGCGACGCGGCCTCGAGACGCTCGGCATTGCCGCACCCAGCGAGTCCTCGCTGCGCGGCGAGCTGTCGCTCGCTTGCGGACCGGGGGACGCGATCGTCAAGCTGCTGGTGACGCGCGGCAGCGGCGGGCGCGGCTACGCACCGCCGCGACCCGCGATCGCGCGGCGGATTCTGTACCGCTATCCGTGGCCGGTGGATCCACGGCATTGGTGGCAGGACGGGGTAGAGATCGTCTGGAGTCCCATCACGATCAGCGAACAGCCGGCGCTGGCCGGGCTCAAGCACCTCAATCGCCTCGACCAGGTACTGGCGCGCGACGCGCTGCAAGGCAGCGACGACCTGCCGCCGGCGCAGGAGGCGCTGCTGTGCACGTCGGCGGCCATGGCGATCTGTGGCACCATGACCAACGTGTTTGCTGTCGAAGGACATACGCTGCTGACCCCGACGCTGGCGCGGGCGGGCGTTGCTGGCGTGATGCGCGCCGTCATCCTGCGTGAAGCACCGGCGCTGGGGCTGCGCGTCGTCGAAACCGATCTGCCGCGCGATTTGCTGGATTCCGCTGCCGAAGTGTTCGTCAGCAACGCGCGCATCGGCATCTGGCCCGTGCGCAGGCTCGGCGGGCGCCGCCTGCTGCCGGGCGCGACCACGCTGCGCCTGCAGCAGCACATCGCCGGGCTCAGCGAATGAAGCCGGTCGCGCGCGCACTGCTCAGCATCGCACTATGCCTGCTCGTGGCGGGTGCAGGTCTGCTGTGGTTCGGGCAGCGCTGGATCACCCAGGGCGTCGACCAGGCCGGTCCGCACACGGCCGTTGTTCGCATCGAAGTGCCGGCCGGTGCATCGGCGCGCTCGGTCCTGCGCCGGCTGCAGGAGTCGGGTGCCGTGGCAGACCCTGAAGCGGCGCAGTGGTGGTTGCGCCTGCAGGGGCGCGACCTGCGCATGCGGGTCGGCAACTACGACATCCCCGCTGGCGCGTCAGTGCGCGAAGCCCTGCGCAGGATTGCCGCAGGCGAAGTCGTGCTCGAGTCGCTGACGATCGTCGAGGGTTGGACTTTCGCCCAGATGCGGCGCGCCGTTGAGGCACATCCTGCGGTGCGGGTCACGCTGCGGGATCGCAGTCCGGAAGAACTGATGGCTATGCTGGATCTGCCCGGCGTGCACCCCGAGGGGCGCTTTTTCCCGGATACCTACCGCTTCGCGGCCGGCACGACGGATCTTGACCTCTACAGGCTGGCGCAGCGCCAGCTCGAACGCGCGCTCGCGGCAGCATGGGAAGCGCGCGCACCTGATCTGCCGGTGCAATCGCCGCAGGAGCTGTTGGTGCTCGCGTCTATCGTGGAGAAGGAAACCGGCCAGCCGGCCGAGCGCGCCCGCGTCGCCGGCGTGTTCGTGTTGCGGTTGCGCATCGGCATGCGCCTGCAGTCCGATCCCACGGTGATCTACGGCATTGGCGACGCTTACGATGGCGACATTCGCACGCGGGACCTGCGCGCCGACACGCCCTACAACACCTACACCCGCAACGGCTT
>JBIITU010000339.1:0-3939 GCA_044340335.1 Steroidobacteraceae bacterium | reverse complement strand
TAGCCGTCAATGTCAGCACAGGCCTGCGCGCATTGTCAATGTGCGCGGCCTGCGGGACCGTAATGCGGACTCGAGTGCTGCGATGACTGCGTTATGCTGCAGCAGTGACAGATCTCGATACCCTGCACTTTGGCAGCACGCCCGAGCGGACCCTGCCTTTGTGGTTCATCAGCGAGGCGGAACTGGCGCTCTGGCGGGCGAGCCTCCCCGGTCATCAGCGCGGCTGGCTCGAAGGCATGGGCTTCGCGGCCGAGCGCCTGCGGCTCGTGGTGCTGCCAGACAGCGTCGGCGGCGTCGGCGGGGCGGTACTCGGACTCGGGCCGGCGCGCGGCGTCGACGACCTGACGATCTGGCATGCGGCGTCCTTGCCCGATCGACTGCCCCCAGCGAGGTTCCAGCCCGCGCAAGCCCTGGACGCGCCGAGCCTGCAGCGCCTGGCGCTCGGCTGGCTGCTCGGCGCGTATCGCCTGAACCAGTTTCGCAGTATCGCGCAGCCTCCCGTGCGCGCCGGCCTGCAGCTGACCGACGCGGCGCCGGTCGCGGCGGCACTTGCCGCTGCTGCGGCGCTGAATGATGCGCGCACGCTGATCAACGCGCCGTCGAACGAACTCGGGCCGTTGGAACTGGCCGATGCCGTGGCGGTCACGGCACGCAGCTGCGGCGCGCAGCTTCGCGTGGTGACGGGCACCGAGCTGGAGACAGGTTATCCGCTCGTGCATGCCGTCGGTCGCGCGAGCACGCGGCCGCCGTGCCTGATCGACCTGCGCTGGGGCGACGCGGGCGCGCCGCGCGTGACGCTGGTCGGCAAGGGCGTCTGCTTCGATTCCGGTGGCCTCGACCTCAAGCCAGCCGCCGGCATGCTGCTGATGAAGAAGGACATGGGTGGCGCTGCCGTCGCTCTCGCGACGGCGCGGATGCTGATGGAGTTGCGCGCACCCATCCGCCTGCGATTACTGATTCCAGCAGTCGAGAACGCGGTGGCGGGCAACGCCTGCCGGCCCGGCGACGTGGTCCGCTCGCGCAGCGGGCTCGCGGTCGAGATCAACAACACCGATGCGGAAGGGCGCCTGATCCTCGCTGACGCCCTGGCCGATGCCGACGCGGAAACGCCCAGCCTGCTGGTGGATTTCGCGACGCTGACGGGTGCGGCGCGCACGGCGCTCGGGCCGGAACTGCCGGCGGCGTTCTCCCCGGACGACGACCTGCTGCGCGACGCGCAGCGCATCGGTGATGCGCAGGCCGATCCGATCTGGCCGATGCCGCTGTGGGCCGGTTACGACGAGGACCTCGGCAGCAAGGTCGCCGATCTCAGCAATGTCGCGAGTCACGCGTTCGCGGGCGCCATCATCGGTGGCCTGTTCCTGAAGCGCTTCGTGCCGCGCACCCGCAACTGGCTGCATCTGGATCTGCACGCCTGGAATACGCGCGAGCGCCCCGGCAGGCCAGTGGGGGCCGAGGCGCAGTGTGCGCGGCTCGTGTACCACCTGGTCCGGTCCCGGTTCGGATGACGCGGATCGCACCGCGCGATCTGCTGCTGCTGCTTGGCATCACGATCCTCTGGGGCCTGAACCTGGTCATCAGCAAGATCGGCGTCGATCAGATGCCGCCGATCCTGTTCACCACGCTGCGCTTCGGCCTGATGGCGCTGGTGCTGGCGCCGTTCCTGCGCTGGTACCCGGGACAGATGGGCGCGATCGCCGTCGCCGGGCTGCTGTCCGGCGCGGTCTGCTTTGCGCTGATGTTCGTTGGGCTCGCGCTGGCCGAGAACGTCGCGTCCGTGGCGATCGCCGGGCAACTCGGCGTCCCGTTCACGACGCTGCTGTGCGTAGCGCTGCTGGGCGAGGTCGTGCACTGGCGACGCTGGACCGGCATCGCGCTGTCGTTTGCGGGGGTCATGGTCATGGGGCTTGATCCGCGCGTATTCGAGTATTGGCCCAGTCTTGCGTTCGTCATCGGCTCCGCGTTCGTCGGCGCGCTGGGTCTGATCGCCGTCAAGCGACTGCAGGGCGTCGATCCGCTCGCAATGCAGGGCTGGTTCGCGCTGCTCAGCCTGCCGCTGCTCGCGGCGCTTACGCTGGCACTGGAGCAACCGACGCTTCAGACGCTGCAGCATGCGCCCACGTCGGTCTGGGGTGCAGTGCTGTTCTCGGCGCTGGGTGCGAGCGTCATCGCGCATACGGGCTTCTATTACCTCGTGCAGCGCTACCCGGTGACCAGCGTCGCGCCGCTGACGGTGCTCGCGCCCGTGCTGTCAGTCGTGTTCGGAATCTGGTGGCTGGATGACATCCTGACGCCCCGCATCGCGCTGGGCGGCACGCTGACGCTGATCGGCGTGTTCATCATCGTGTGGCGCGAACGCAGGATCGCGGATACCGGCACCTGAGCCGCTCGATTGCACTGCCAGTTGCCGGATGCTGCCGGATCGCGATTCAATGCCGGCCGCACGGACGCGGCGGACAACCCAAGGCAAACGGAGAACAACGAATCATGGCGGACAAGGGCAAGCAGGGCAGCAAGGGCACGCGGCAAATCGATCCGCGGCGGTATTCCAGTCTCGTCGTCGATGGCGCCAAGCAGACGCCGTCGCGCGCGATGCTGCGGGCGGTGGGCTTCACCGATGCCGATTTCCGCAAGCCGCAGGTAGGCGTGGCTTCGACCTGGGCCAACTTGACGCCATGCAACATGCATATCAACGAACTCGCCCAGGCCGCCGTCTCCGGCGCCGACAAGGCGGGCGGCAAGGGCGTGCTGTTCAACACCATCACCGTATCCGACGGCATTTCGATGGGCTCGCCGGGCATGCGCTATTCACTGGTTTCCCGCGAAGTCATCGCCGACTCGATCGAGACGGTCGTGGGCGCCGAGGGTTTCGACGGCTTCGTCGCGATCGGCGGTTGTGACAAGAACATGCCGGGCTGCGCCATCGCGATGGCGCGGCTCGATCGTCCGGCTGTTTTCGTCTACGGCGGCACCATCCGCCCGGGCGCGAAGCGGCGCGACATCGTCGCCGTGTTCGAGGCGGTCGGCGGTCACGCCGCCGGCACCGTCTCGGATCGCGAACTGCTCGAGGTGGAACGCACGTCTATTCCGGGGCCCGGCAGCTGCGGTGGCATGTATACGGCCAACACCATGGCGTCAGCCATGGAAGCACTCGGGCTGTCGTTGCCGAACAGTTCCGCGCAGGAGGCTGTCAGTCCGAACAAGCACACTGACGCCGTGCGCGCCGGCGCTGCCGTCGTGCGGCTGATCGAGCAGGGCATCACGACGCGGCAGATCCTGACCCGCAAGGCGTTCGAGAATGCGATCACCATGACGATCGCGCTCGGCGGCTCGACGAACGCCGTGCTGCATCTGCTTGGCATCGCGCGCGCTGCACGCGTGCGCCTGACGCTCGATGACTTCACGCGCATCGGCAAGCGCGTGCCCGTGCTTGCGGATGTGCGGCCGAGTGGCAAATACCTGATGTCGGAGCTCATCGAGATCGGCGGTATCCAGCCGTTGATGAAGCGGCTGCTCGACAGAGGGCTGCTGCACGGCGAGTGCCTGACCGTCACCGGCAAGACGCTGGGCGAGAATCTCGCCGACGTTGCTGACTATCCGGCAGGGCAGGATATTGTCCTGCCGTTTGAGAACCCGGTGAAGAAAGACAGCCATCTTGTTGTTCTTTATGGAAATCTGGCGCCAGAGGGGTCGGTCGCCAAGATCACTGGCAAGGAGGGGCTGTCGTTCACGGGCACGGCACGGGTATTCGACGGCGAAGAAAAGGCCACCGCTGCGATCCTCGCCGGCAAGGTCAAGGCCGGCGATGTCGTGGTGATCCGGTACGAGGGGCCGCGCGGCGGTCCTGGCATGCGCGAGATGCTCAGTCCCACCGGTGCGATCATGGGTCGGGGCCTCGGAGATTCAGTCGCGCTGATCACCGACGGACGGTTTTCGGGC
>JBIITU010000337.1:0-3961 GCA_044340335.1 Steroidobacteraceae bacterium | reverse complement strand
AGATGGATGACGTTGCCGTGGTGGTCGGCCAGCACCTGGAACTCGATGTGGCGCGGCTTCTCGAGGAACTTCTCCATGTAGACCTGATCGTTGCCGAAGGCCGCGAGTGCTTCGGCCTTGGTCACGTTGATCGAGTGCAGCAGCGCCGCCGCGTTGTGCACGACGCGCATGCCGCGCCCGCCGCCGCCGCCCGAGGCCTTGATGATGACCGGGTAGCCGATGTCCTTGGCGATCCGGAGGTTCTCGTCGCCGTCGGCGCCGAGCGGCGCGCCCGAACCGGGCACGCAGGGCACGCCAGCCTTCTTCATGATCGTGATGGCCGACACCTTGTCGCCCATCTGCCGGATCACGTCGGCGCGCGGGCCGATGAAGACGAAGCCGCTCTTCTCCACGCGCTCGGCGAAATCGGCGTTCTCGGACAGAAAGCCGTAGCCGGGATGGATTGCGGTGGAGTCGGTGACCTCGGCGGCGCTGATGATCGCCGGCATGTTCAGGTAGCTCTTGGCCGACGGCGCGGGTCCGATGCAGACGGATTCGTCGGCGAGCAGCACGTGCTTGAGGCTCGCGTCGACGGTCGAGTGCACGGCGACGGTCTTGATGCCGAGCTCGCGACAGGCCCGGAGGATGCGCAGCGCGATCTCGCCGCGGTTCGCGATGACGATCTTGTCCAGCATGGGCCGGCGGCCTATTCGATCACGAACAGCGGTTGACCGAACTCGACCGGATCGCCGTTCTGCACCATCACCGCGGTGATGCGGCCGGCCTTGTCGCACTCGATCTGGTTCATCATCTTCATCGCTTCGATGATGCACAGGACCTGGCCGACCTTGACCTCGGTGCCGATCTCGACGAACGCCTTCGCGCCCGGCGACGGCGCCGAATAGTAGGTGCCGACCATCGGGGCGCTGACGACGTACTCGTTGCGCTTGGGTGCTGCGGCGGGCGCGGCCGGTGCCGGCGCTGCTGCCGCCATCGGTGCCGCCATCTGCGGCGGGGCGACGAAACTCGCCATCTGCGTCGCCATGCCTCCGGTCGGCATGCGGCTGATGCGCACCGACTCTTCGCCCTCCTTGATCTCGATCTCGGCGATGCCCGATTCTTCGAGCAGATCGATCAGTTTCTTGACCTTGCGAATATCCATGAGGCGAACCCTCCCCGAGGTGCCGGAACGAAAACGATGGCGACTAGACGCGGGCTGCGGCTGCTCTGACGGCGAGCTCGTAGCCTTGCGCACCGAGGCCGACGATGCAGCCGACCGCGATGTCCGAGAAATAGGAATGCTGCCGGAACGCCTCGCGCGCGTAGGTGTTCGACAGGTGTACTTCGATGAACGGAATGCGCACGCCCGCCAGCGCATCGCGCAGTGCGACGCTGGTGTGCGTGAAGGCACCCGGGTTGATGATCACGAAAGCCGTGCCGTCGGTTCGGGCCGTGTGCACCCGGTCGACCAGCTCGTGCTCGGCATTGCTCTGGAAAGCCTGCAGCTCATGGCCGAGTTCGGCGGCGATCGCCGCAGATCGGCGCGTGATCGATTCCAGGGTGTCATGCCCATAGACCTCCGGCTCGCGCGTGCCGAGCAGGTTCAGGTTCGGGCCATTCAACAGAAGCAGGCGAGCCATACTGCCGCGCAATCTACCCTAATCGACGGGTTATGGGCCACTTTGCCCGCAAGTTCGCGCCAGATGGCTCAGGTGCTGCCGTTCGGGGCCGCCGCCGGCGCCGGCTGGGCGCGCCGGGCTGCCAGTAGCGCCAGTTCGCGCGCGATGGCCGGCCGCACCTGCTCGAGCGTCTCGCGGCCGGCGTTCAGCGCGGCGATCCGCGCGAGGATGAACTCGGACTCGTCGGCGTGCAGCTCGCCGACCTTCAGCGCGACGATGCGCCGCTGGGCATCGGCGAAGATCGTGAACGGCAGCACCAGGTTCATGCCGAAGGCCTGTGCGGCGGCGAGCCCATCTTCCTCGCCGATCAGCAACGGATAGTCGATCGGCGTCGTCTGCGCGTACGCGAGCACGTCTTCCCGGAAGTCGACGGCGATGCCGACGATCTCGACGCCGGCATCCGCATGCTCGCGTCGCAACGCGTTCAGCAGCGGGATCTCGCGCCGACACGGCGCGCACCACGTGGCCCAGAAGTTCACGATCAGCACCGGATGCTGGAACGACGACAGACGCCGCGGCGGGCCCGCACGGCTCGCGAGCTCGAAATCGGGCAATACCTCGGGGATCGGTGCCGCTGCGGTGGCGGGTGTGGGCAGGGCGGCGTCGCCGGCTGCGCCGCTCGCGTCGGGGGTCACGATGGGCGTCAGCGTGCTCGCGGTTGGGGCCGGCGGCGCGCTGCCGCCGCGGAAAGCGAGGAAGCCGGCGAGGCCGGCGATCGCGGCCACCGTCACCGCGATCCCTGCAGTGCCGAGCTTGCTCATGCGTCAATTAGACGCGGTGACGGTCCTTGCGGCAATGGCTTCGCGGGCGACGCGCTCGAACTCCGGCGCCTTCATGAACCCGACGACGCGGTAGTTGGCGCGCTCGGCGCCATCCGGACCGTAGAACGCGATGGTCGGCGGGCCGAAGATCTCGAAGTGCTTGAGCAGCGCCTGGTCGGCGTCGTCGTTCGCCGTGACATCGGCCTTCAGCAGCACGGCGTTCGCGAGCGCTGCCTGCACGGCGGCGTCGGTGAAGGTGTACTTCTCCATCTCCTTGCAGGAGACGCACCAGTCGGCATAGAAATCGAGCATCACCGGCCGGTTCACGGCGGCGGCGTCCGCCACTTCGCGTTCGAGGTCGGCAACGGTCTTGATCAGCTTGAACTCGAGCTTGCGCTGCTCGCCGGCGAGCTGCGGGATCGGCCTGAGCGGATCGGTGCCGCCCAGGCCCGCACCCGCGATCAGCACGAGACCATAGACGCCGAGCGCCGCGCCGGCCGCGCGACCGGTCCAGCCCCAGGCGGTCCGCGAGCGCACCTGCCGCAGCAGGATCCACGCGCCGATCAGTGCCGGGATCGCCCACAGCAGCAGCTGCGCCCAGTCCGGCACGATGCGCGCCAGCATCCACGCGGCCACCGCCAGCATCAGCACGCCGAACAGCTGCTTGACCGTGTCCATCCACGCGCCGGCGCGTGGCAGCAGCTTGCCCGCCGACGTGCCGATCAGGATTAGTGGCGCACCCATGCCGAGCGACATGAAGAACAGCGCGCTGCCGCCGCGCACGAGATCGCCGGTCTGGCCGATCACGGCGAGCGCGGCGAACAGCGGCGGCGCGACGCAGGCGGTCACGATCAGGGCCGACAGGGCGCCCATCATCGCGACGCCGCCGAACGTGCCGGCGCGTTGCTGGTTGCTGACGTCGGTCAAGCGGGTCTGCAGCGCCGAGGGCATCTGGATCGTGAACAGGCCGAACATCGACAGCGCCAGCACGACGAACATCAGCGCGAACAGCACGATGACCCAGGTCTGCTGGAACATTGCCTGGATCTGGCTGCCGGCGGCAGCCGCGGCGACGCCCGCCAGCGTGTTCGTGACCGCCATGCCGAGCACGTAGGTCAGTGACAGCGCGAACGCGCGCTGCGTCGTGACGTTCTCGCCCTGGCCGGCGATGATGCCGGACAGGATCGGCACCATCGGCAGCACGCAGGGCGTCAGTGCCAGCAGCAGCCCCAAGCCGAAGAACGTGGCCAGCACCAGCCACAGCGAGCCATCGCGGATCAGTGCGGCGAGTCGATCCTGTTCCGACACGAAGCCGCCGCCGCCCGCGCTGGCGCCGGGAGGCGCATCGAGGCTGGCAGCCGTGCCCACGCCCGCGGGCAGCATGACCGTCAGCGTTTTCGTCTCCGGCGGATAGCACAGGCCCGCCTCGGCGCAGCCCTGGAACGTGACCTTCAGCGGCAGCGGAAACTCGCTGGTGCCGGCGCGCGACACCGGCAGCGTCGCGACCAGCTCGTCGTAGTAGACCTCCTGCTCGCCAAAGAA
>JBIITU010000336.1:0-3965 GCA_044340335.1 Steroidobacteraceae bacterium | reverse complement strand
TCTCCCCAAGGCGCGTCGTAGAGATACCGACGCGTTTCGGTGACCTCATAGCCGAGCAGCACGAGCCAGTCGCGCAGCCGCCGCTCCGACAGCAGGCGCCGCAACTGCGGCGGCCAGCCGCCGCGAGTGGCCTTGGCGCGCAGGCCCCACAGGCTCCACGGATGAAAGCCGAGCACGAGCAGCTTGCCCTCGCCCGTCAGCACGCGATCGACTTCGCGCAGCACGCCGTACGGATCGGTTTCGAATTCGAGCGTGTGCGGCAGCAGCACGGCGTCGACTGAATCGCTGGCCACCGGCAGTTGGGTCAGGCGCGAGAGGACGTCCGCACCTGCGCAGACCGTGCTCGAAATCACAGTCTGGCGCCGCGTGCGCGCGCCGGCGAGCAGCTCGCGCTCGCCGCCCCACAGGCCGATCTGCAGCATTTCCCAGCCGAAGCAGTCATCGAGCGCTTCGCGCAGCAGCAGCGCCTCGGCCTCGCGCAGCGCCCGCCCGCGAGAACTGTGGAGCCAGTCATTGATTGACGCGGACATGTGGCCGAAACGATAGCAATTTTCGGCACATATGGGTTAAATACGCGCCATTCGTGTGCCCGCCGCGGGCCCCGCCCGACACGGGAGAAGGTATTGTCGAATCGCATCAACGCAACCCGCCTGGCCGCGCTCGCCCTGGTTGTTCTCGCTACTGCGCTGCAGGCCTGCACGTCGCTGCTCGCGCCGCCCACTGCACCGCCTGCAACCACCAGCATCCCTGCCGCCGCGCCACCTGCGGTGGCCGCGCCCGAACCCGCACCGATTGCCGAAGGCATCGTCGCCACGACGCAGCCAGAGTCCAGCGCAGAACCCGTCGGCCCCACCGACCTGTTCGAGCGCATTCGCGCCGGCTTCCAGCTCGATGACCCGGAGCAGGCACGGATCGACGTCCAGCTGCGCTGGTACGCCAAGAATCCCGAGTATCTCGAGCGCGTGTTCGGCCGCTCCGAGCTCTACTTCCACCATATCGTCAGCGAGATAGAACGACGCGGCATGCCGCTCGAGATCGCGCTGCTGCCGGTGGTCGAGAGCGCCTTCGAGCCCTGGGCCTATTCGAGCGCGCGCGCCGCCGGGCTCTGGCAGTTCATCCCGGGCACGGGGACGCGCTTCGCGTTGAACCAGAACTGGTGGTACGACGGTCGTCGCGACGTGCTCGAGTCGACGCGCGCCGCGCTCGACTACCTGCAGTACATGCACGCCGAGTTCAATGGCGACTGGCTGCTCGCGATCGCCGGCTACAACTGCGGCGAGGGTTGTGTCGGGCGCGCGGTGCGCCGCAACCGTGCTGCGGGACTGCCGATCGATTTCTGGAACCTGCAACTGCCCGCCGAGACGCGTGCCTACGTGCCGAAGCTGCTGGCGATGAAGCGCCTGGTCGCGAATCCCGAAGCCTACGGCATCGGTTTCAGCCCGATTCCGGATGAACCGTACTTCGTGCGCGTCGAGACCGGCAGCCAGATCGACCTCAAGCTTGCCGCCGAGCTCGCCGGCATCACGCACGAGCAACTGTTCGAACTGAATCCGGCTTTCCATCGCTGGGCGACGCCGCCGCAGGGGCCGCACCATCTGCTGCTGCCGATCAGCGCCGCGGATCTGTTCCGCGAGAACCTCGCGCTGCTGACTCCTGATGAGCTGCTGCGGGTCACGCATCACATCGTGCAGCCGGGCGAGACGCTCGCGACGCTGGCGACGCGCTACCAGACCACGCCGCAGGTGATCCGCCAGATCAACGGGCTCGGCGACGGTCCGATCGCAGCCGGCACCGACCTGCGCGTGCCCTCCGGCAGCACGGCGCTGCCCGATAAAGTGCTGCGCGCGGCGGCGCGCGTCGACGGACGCGGCAGCGCGACCTCAGGTCGCAGGCCCGTCATTCATGTCGTGCGACGCGGCGACTCCCTGTGGCGCATCGCGCGGCGGCACAACATGGACGTCAATACGCTGATGCGCCTCAACGGCCTCAAGCCCGGCCAGACGCTGCAGACGGGCAAGCGGCTGCGGGTCGCGAGTGCCGGCGGTTCGTCATCGGGCGGCGGTTCGTCCGGGGGCGGCTCGCAAAGCGCGGGCAGCAGCAGCGGCGGCACCGTGACGCACACCGTGCGCCGCGGCGACACGCTGTACCGCATCGCGCGCCTGCATGGCGTCACCGTCGCGCAGCTGCTCTCCTGGAACGGAATCGGCGTCAATGCGCCGCTCAAGCCCGGCCAGAAAATCACGGTCAAAGTGCCGCGCCGGCGCTGAGCGCGGCGCGTCCCACCGTCACGACAATCATCAGGGGATCACTATGGGTTTTCTCGCCGGCAAGCGCGCCTTGATCGTGGGCGTTGCCACGGAGCGCTCGATCGCCTGGGGCATCGCCCAGGCCATGCATCGCGAGGGCGCGGAGCTCGCCTTCACCTACGGCGGCGAAAAGCTGCGCGACCGCGTCGAGCCGCTGGCGCAGTCGCTGGGCGCGAAGCTGGTGCTGCCGCTCGACGTCACCGACGATGCGCAGCTCGATGCCGTGTTCAACACGCTGCAGCGCGAATGGGGCTCGCTCGACATCGTCGTGCATGCCGTCGCCTTCGCGCCGCGCGAAGCCCTGGCCGGCGGCTTCACCGACAGCACGAGCCGCGAAGCGTTCCGGATCGCCCACGATGTGTCGAGCTACAGCCTGACAGCGTTGGCCCGTGCTGCCGCCCCGCTGATGGCCGGTCGCCAGGGCGCGCTCGTCACGCTGTCCTACCTCGGCGCCGTGCGCTCGATTCCGAGCTACAACGTCATGGGGCTGGCCAAGGCCAGCCTCGAGGCGAACGTGCGCTTCCTGGCCGCGGACCTCGGTCCCAAAGGCATTCGCGTCAACGGGATTTCGGCCGGGCCGATCAAGACGCTCGCCGCCGCCGGCATCGGCGGCTTCCGCAAGATGCTGTCGCGGGTCGCGGAAGTGGCGCCGCTGCGGCGCAATGTCACGCTCGAGGATGTCGGCAACACCGCCGCCTTCCTGTGCTCGGATCTGGCCGCCGGCATCACGGCCGAGATCGTCTATGTCGACGGTGGTTTCAGCACCGTCGGCATGAGCTTCCCGCAGGAAGCCGAGGGCTGACCCTTACTCGAACGCCGTCGGGTTCTTCTCGACCTTGGCCTTGCGACGCAGCTCCAGCACGTAGGCGGCCGCATCGCTGCGGCCGGCCTGCTGCGCGGCCGCCTGGATGCGCTGCTGGCGCAACTGCGAATTGTCGGTTTGCGGCGCGACCTTGGCCTGCGTCATCACCAGCACGGCAGCGCCGGCATCCTGATCGAGCGACACGACCTCGACCACCGGCTTGCCCGGCTGCGGTCGCCGCGCCGCGAACGCGGCCTCGAGCACCTTGGCCGACACGGAAGGATCACCCCGGCCGACGAAGCGCGGTGCCTCTGCACTGACGCCAAACGCACGCGCAACTTCAGGCAGCCCCTCGCCAGCACGCACGCGCGCAAGCGCCGCATCGGCCGCGGCGCGCGCAGCCTCGCTGGCCTTCTGCTTGCGCAGCGCCTCGACCACGGCCTCACGCACTTCGGCCAGCGGCTTCGGCGCGGCCTTGCGGTGCTCGAGCACCTTGACGACGACGAAACGATCTTCGCCGAGCGCAATCGGGCCACCGATGCGCCGCAGGTTCAGCACCGAGTCGCTGAACACGACTTCGTCGATCGCAGGATCGGCACCGAGCGGTACACCACCGGCACCGCGCCGATAGTCCGCCACTTCGCCGACCGTCAGGCCGACTTCGGCCGCGATCGCGGTCAGGTCGGCGGTGGCGGATTCGAGGCGACGCTCCACCTGCTCCTGCTTCTCGCCGAAGATGTCGGCGACCTTGTCGCGGCGCGCCGTGTCTTCGAGCTGCAGGCGCGCTTCCTCGAAGGTCTGCACCTTCGATGGCTGGATGCCCTCGAGCCGGATGATGTGGAAGCCGAAGTCGGTCT
>JBIITU010000335.1:0-3990 GCA_044340335.1 Steroidobacteraceae bacterium | reverse complement strand
GTTCCGCAACGGCAAAGTCACGCAGGACCAGGTGCTGCGCGCCAACGCCGAACTGCTCGCGGTCGAGCAGCAACTGCAGGAAGCGCGCGCCGGTCGCGAGCAGGCCGCGCGCTACGTGAACTTCCTGCTCGGTCGCGCGCTGCAGACGCCGCTCGAAAGCGGGACGCTCGACAGCGACGTGGCGCTGACGCTGGCCGACATCGACAGCCTGCGCGCCCGGGCGCTCGAGGCGCGACCGGAGCTCGAACAGGCAGCGAGCGCCATCGATGCCGCCACCGCACAGACGGACCTGGCCCGCAGCGCGCGGCGTCCGACCCTGTCGCTGGGCGTCGATGCCGGCACGCAGGGCGAACGCTACGAGTTCGGCCGCGGCCGCAACTTCGCAACCGTATCGCTGCTGCTGAACTGGACGCTGTTCGATGGCGGCGCCCGTGCCAGCGAACTGGGCGCGGCGCGGGCCAGCGAGCGGCGTGCCCGCACGCAGCGCGATGAGCTCGCGCAGCAGATCGAGCTCGAGGTCCGCCAGAGTCTCGAGCTGCTGGAGACCACCGCGAGTTCCCTGCGCACCGCCACCGCGCGCGCCGAGGCCGCGCGCGCGGCATTCCGGATCGCCAGCCGCAAACGCGATGAAGGCGCCATCAACCAGGTCGAGTTCATCGACGCGCGCAGCACGCTGACCGGCGCCGAACTCAATTTGAATGTCACCCGCTTCCAGTTGCTCGCGCGGCAGGCCGATCTCGATTACGCCACCGCCGCCGGCACACTGCCACTCGCTTATGGAGCCGCCGCACCATGACGCCCGCACATCGCCACACCCGCGCGTCCTGCGCGCCACGCCTGCCTGCCGCGCCAGCCGCAACGCTCGCCATCGCGGCGCTGCTGCTCGCCGCCTGCGGCGGCGCCGTCACGGCCGAAGCGCCAGAACCGACGCCAGTGCGCGTGACGCCCGTCAGCGTCGGCCCCGCATCACCGGCCATCCTCGCGAGCGGCCTCGTCGCCTCGCGCGACGAGATGCGCTTGTCCTTCAAGACCGGTGGCATCGTGCGCCGGATCGCCGTGCAGGAAGGCCAGGACGTCAAGCGTGGCCAGACGCTGGCCGAGATCGAACTCGGCGAAATCGGCGCAACGGTCGAACAGGCGCGCCAGGGCGCCGACAAGGCCCAGCGTGATCTCGCGCGCGGCGAGAGTCTCCATGCCGATCAGGTGATCAGCCTCGAACAGCTGCAGGACCTGCGCACCCAGGCACGCGTCGCCGGCGCGCAGCTCGCCGCGGCGCAGTTCAATCTCGGCTACTCGGTCATCACCGCGCCTCGCGATGGCGTGATACTGCGGCGCTTCGTCGAGGAGCGAGAGCTGGTGCCTGCCGGCCAGCCGGTCGTGGCGCTCGGTGCGCGCGCCGGCGGCTACGTCGTCAAGGCCGCGCTCGCGGATCGCGAAATCATGCAAGTCGCGCTCGGCGACAACGTCGAGGTCCGGCTCGATGCCTTCCCGGATCGCACGCTGCCGGGGACGGTCGCCGAAGTGTCGCGCGCCGCCGATGAGCGCAGCGGCCTGTTCCCGATCGAGGTGCGCATCGACAGCACGCCGCTGCCGCTCGCATCAGGCCTGGTGGCGAAGCTGGCGATCCAGCCCGCGCGTTCGCGGACCGAGACGCTGGTCTATGCGCCGCTGTCGGCCATCGTCGAGGGTGACGGCGATCGCGCCAGCGTCTTCCTCGTCGAGTCGGGGCGCGCCAAGCGGCGGGCGGTGCGGATCGCGTTCATCACGAACGGCGCCGTCGCACTGGCGGACGGCCTGTCGGCCGGCGAGCAGATCGTCACGGACGGTGCGCCGTATCTCGACGACGGCGAAGCCGTCCGGGTACTCGCGCCCGAAGTTGCCGCCGCCGCTCCCTGAGACGCCGCCATGCAACTGCTCGAGTTTCCGATCCGGCGCTACCAGTTCACGATGGTGCTGTTCTTCTGCCTCGTCGCGCTCGGCTGGTTCACGTTCATGCAGATGCCGCGCGAGGAAGACCCCTCGTTCAAGATTTCCGCGTTCACGATCGCATCCGTGATGCCGGGCGGCGATCCGAAGGACCTCGAACGGCTGGTCGTCAAGCCGATCGAAGACCGCCTCGCGGAGCTGGACGATGTCCGTCAGCTCGAGTCTTCGATCGTCGACGGCCTGGCCTTCACCGTCATCGAGTTCGAAGCCAGCACAGACGCCGAGAAGAAGTTCGACGAGGTCACGCGCGAGATCAACGCGCTGCGCCCGAGCCTGCCCGACGAACTGCGCGACATCATCATCCGCAAATTCAGCCCGGGACTGGTCAACATCGTCCAGTACGCGCTGGTTTCCGAGGACGCGCCCTATCGTGAACTCGAAGACCAGGCGCGCGACCTCAAGGATGCGCTGAAGGCCGTCGACGGCGTGCTGACGAGCGAGACCTGGGCCTACCCGCGCCGTGAGCTGCGCGTGGAAGTGGACCTGCAGCGGCTCGGCGAGCTGCGCCTGTCACCATTCCAGGTCGTGCAGGCCGTGCAGAGCGAGAACGCCAACATCCCGGCGGGCACACTCGACCTGGGCGCGCGCAGCTTCAGCCTCAAGACGTCAGGCGCCTACTCGAATCTCGACGAAGTCCGCGATACCGTCGTCAGTTCGATCGGCGGACGCACGGTGCGGGTGCGCGATGTCGCCGAGGTCCGCTGGGATGCACAGCAGCTGACGCACGTCGGCCGCTACAACGGCAAGCGTGCCGTGTTCGTCACCGCCAACATGAAGCAGGGTTACAACGTGCTGCAGGTCAAGCAGCGCATCGACGGCACGGTCGACACGTTCCGCGACGCGCTGCCGGCACGCATCGCGCTCGAGGAGGGCTTCGACCAGTCGCTGAACGTGGCGTCGCGCCTGAACCGGCTGTACATCGACTTCGCGATCGCGATTGGCCTCGTGATCCTGACGCTGCTGCCGCTGGGCTGGCGCGCCGCCAGCATCGTGATGATCGCGATCCCGCTGTCGCTCGCCTTCGGCATGATCGTGATGTACTTCCTGGGATTCTCGCTGAACCAGCTGTCGATCGCCGGCTTCGTGGTCGCACTCGGGCTGCTGGTCGACGACTCCATCGTGGTCGTCGAGAACATCGCGCGGCACCTGCGCATGGGCTACTCGCGCATGCAGGCAGCCATCGCCGGCACGCGGCAGATCTTCGTGGCGGTGCTGGGATGCACGGCGACGCTGGTGTTCGCGTTCCTGCCGCTGATCGCGCTGCCCGGCACCGCGGGCAAGTTCATCCGCGTGCTGCCGAGCACGGTCATCGCCACCATCATCGGCTCGCTGCTGATCGCGCTGTTCATCATTCCCTTCCTGGCGAGCCGACTGCTGCGCGAGGAGAAGGACGAGCGCGGCAACCCGTTGCTGCAGCGGGTCATGGACGCCATCCACCGCTACTACCGCCCGGCCCTGCACTACTGCCTGGCTCGGCCGCGCGCGACCACCGTGGTCGCGATCGGCGGTTCGCTGCTGCTGTCGGCAGCGATCGTGCCGATCATCGGTTCGAGCCTGTTCCCCAAGGCAGACACGCCGCAGTTCGTGATCTCGGTCGATGCGCCGGACGGCGCCAGCCTCGCGCAGACGGACGCCGCCGTGCGCTTCGCGGAGCAGCGGCTGGCGGCGATGCCCGAGGTGGAGTCCTGGTTCGCGAACGTCGGACATGGCAACCCGCGCATCTACTACAACATCTTCATGCGCAACGACGCCACCAACTACGGCGAGCTGTTCGTGCGCCTGCGGGAGTTCGACACCCGCCGCACGCCGCGGCGGCTCGATGAACTTCGCGCCGAACTCGATGGCTACCCGAACGCCCGCTTCACGGTGCGCGAGTTCTCGAACGGGCCGCCGGTCAGCGCGCCGATCGAAGTGCGCGTCGTGGGCCCGGACCTCGCCGTGATCGAGCGCATCGCGGCCGACGTCGAGCGGCTGCTCGAGCGCATCCCGGGCACGCGCGACGTC
>JBIITU010000334.1:0-3994 GCA_044340335.1 Steroidobacteraceae bacterium | reverse complement strand
AAGCCGCCCGGATAGACCACGACGAAGCCCTCGCGGTCGGCCACCGTGCGGAACACCGACAGCGGGTGCGTACCGGTGAGCGCAACGTCCAGGCCCTCCCCGCCGCCCCCGTGCAGCACCAGCACCAACGCCTTCGGCGGCAGCGCCAGGTCGGCCGGGACGTGGACGCGGAACTCCCGCGTGACCGCCCCGACCTGAATCGTGGCCGTGCTCAGGCCCGCCGGGTAAGGACCCGTCGCGGCCGTGACCGTGACGGTGGCGGAGGCCGTCACGCTGCCGCCAGAGGCGTTCGTGGCGGTCAGCACGTAGGTCGTGGTCGACGTCGGGGAGACCGCCCGGCTGGTCTGGCCGGTGACCGAACCCACCCCGCCGCTGATCGAGAGGCTGGCGGCACCTGTGACCGACCACGACAGCGTCGCGGACTGGCCCGCCGCCACGCTGCTCGGCGCGGCCGTGAAGCTGACAATTACCGGTGCCGGCGCAAGCGCCGCCTCCCCCCCGCCACCACCACAGCCCAACAGCAGCATCAGCAGTCCCAGAACGGCGGCGACCCGACCCGGCAGGATTGACATGAACCTTCCGTCGATGAAGAGATAACCGATCAACGCGCGGACCGCCGGTGCGTTGACACGCGCGGCGCAACGAGCGCGGCGTCACGGACCCGCGATGTCGAGGCCGGAACGACCCGCTACCACGGTCTCGGTCCGGGCACCGTTCCTGAAGTCCGGCGCTCGACGGCGTGCACGAGCAACCGCGGGCGAGTTTCGCGGTCGATGCCGGCGTGCAGTGAGAACCCGCCCGCGCGGGCGGCGCCGTCGGGGTTGCCTTCCAGCGCCGGCAACGTGGGCGGGACAGTTTGTAGTGTGAACAGCTTCTGGCCGGCTCTGGGCCCCACCGCAATCCGGTAGGCAATCGAGTGCCCGATGAGGTCATCCAGCGGGCCCGCTTCGGAATCTGCGGCCAGCCAGGCGTCCTCGATGTCACGCTCGATGAGCCCGTGCTTCTCCAGCGTCTGGCCAGCGCGCAGCGCGAACTGCTCGGCGCATGCCCGCAGATCCGGCGCATCAGGCGCGGCCAATCGTTCTGGATTGCCTCGAACAACTGCTCGAGCCACCCCTCGCGTGTCGCCGCGCTCACTGGCGCCTGCACGATGATCGGCACGAGCGCCTCGACGGCCGCACGCGCCGCGCTGCCCAGCGCGCCCGAGGAACCATCCACCGGCTCCAGCGCCGGCGACAACTTCACGAGGAACCGGACGGCAGCGTCCGCAGCGTGCAGCGGATCGCGGCGAGCGACAGCACGGATTTCCGCCAGCGCCTCGGCAATCCTCTCGCTGGCCAACCGACTGGCGCGCCACCCGAAGCCCCCGCGACGGAAGCGCTCGGTGAATGCCCAGTCCCCGGCCTTGCCCATCACGTCGCCGGATACGGTTATCGAAGCGGTCGACGAGTTGCTGCAAGAGGTACGGGGCCTTCGCTCTCGTCATTCGATTCACGTTGTTATCGCCTGTCGCAGCGTAGATTGGAAGAACGACCAGCGCTTGAGGCGGCTTCTCGGTGAACGGCACGTCCTCGTTGAAGCCGGCCCGCTCACAGAAGGAGTCGTGCGCGACGTACTGACGGCTCACGGCGCTGAGGTTGGCGGGATGAGGCCTAACAGGGCGATGCAAAACACCGCGTGATCTCGCGCGGCGGTCTCGCGATAATCGGAGTGTCAACTGGGCAGGAGCCGTTCGCATGCGAGGCGAAGTCGAT
Source organism: Steroidobacteraceae bacterium (assembly GCA_044340335.1). Classification (GTDB taxonomy): domain Bacteria; phylum Pseudomonadota; class Gammaproteobacteria; order Steroidobacterales; family Steroidobacteraceae; genus UBA964. Next base: position 2,240 of record JBIITU010000334.1, on the reverse strand, counting down.
CCCCAGGCGCATCTGTTCGCGTATTTCTCGCCGGCGGGCCGAGTGCCGGCGGATCATCCGCTGCGGTCGATCAAGGCGTATGCGGATGCGGCGCTCAAGCGCATCGACGCGGAGTTCGACGCGCTGTACGGGGCGACGGGCCGGCCGTCGATCCCGCCGGAGCGGCTGCTGAAGGGTCAGCTGCTGATCGCGCTGTACTCGATCCGCTCGGATCGGGCGTTCTGCGAGCAGCTCGAGTACAACCTGCTGTTCCGCTGGTTCCTCGACATGAGCCTCGAAGAGCGCGGACTCGATCAGTCCAACTTCTCGCGATTGCGCGAACGGCTGGTCGACACCGACGTGGCACGCCGGTTCTTCGATGAAGTGATTCGGCTCGCGCGCGGTCAGCGGCTGCTGTCGGCGGATCACTTTACGGTGGACTCGACGCTGATCGAGTCGTGGGCGAGCCTGAAGAGCCTGCGCAAGAAGGGCGGCGGTCCGCCGAAGTCCGGTGGCGACGGCACCGGCATGGTCGACTTCCGCGGCGAGCGGCGCACGAACGACACGCATGAGAGCACGACGGATCCTGAGGCGAAGCTGATGCGGCGCGGCAACGGCATGCCTGCCAAGTTGTGCTTCGGCGGGCACGCGCTCATGGAGAACCGTTCGGGGCTGTGCGTGGATCTGCGGCTGACCGATGCCCGGCAGAGCGAGCCATCGGCCGCCCTCGAGCTGTTGAAGCGCCAGGCGAAGCAGCGGATCCATCCGAAGACGCTCGGCGCGGACAAGGGGTATCACACCAAAGCGTTCGTCCAGAAGCTGCGCGAGCGCGGCATCAAGCCGCACATCGCGAGGATCGATGGCCGCGCCACACCGGGCCTCGACGGGCGGACGACCCGACACGCGAGTTACCGGGTCAGTCAACGAACGCGCAAGCGGATCGAGGAGATCTTCGGCTGGCTGAAGACGGTCGGCGGCCTGCGAAAAAGTCGCTTCGTCGGCTTGAAGCGCACCGGCTTGTGCAAGCGTCCGAAGATCCGCGTCTAGCCTGCCGCTGCGCACGCGCGCACGCTACGGCTGGGGAGCCGCATGCACGCGCGGCATCCGGCGATTGCAGGCGGCCTCGAGCACGCAGCACACTTCGTCGAGCTGCGCGAGCAGCGCGTCGCTCTCGATCTCCTTCGCTGGGCGCACGATGTCGGCGATCCACATCTCGACCCAGTACGGGTCGATGGTCACGACGTGCACGCCGTTGCGGACGGGACTCTCGCGCAGCCGCTTCGCGTCGTCCGGGAACGGATAGCCGTACTTGATCACGAGCTTCACCTCGCGCGGCGTGAGCTCGATGGTGCACTGCTCGGCCGTCGGGTTGTCGTCGCTCGTCGCGTCGCCGCTCGCCATCACCCGATCCTCGTGACGTCGCGCGGGTGCTGTTCGGCATACTCGTCTGGCGTGAGCAGCGTCACGCGCGGATCGCGCACGTGGCTCAGCACGTAGGTCAGGTACGTGAGCGGGTTCACGCGATTCACCTTGCAGCTCTCGACGAGGCCGTAGTAGATCGCGGCGGCGCGGCCCGCGCGCTCGGAGCCCACGAACAGGAAGTTCTTCCTGCCGATCGCCACCGGCCGCAGGCACTGCTCGGCGTAGTTGTTGTCCGGCTCCAGGTAGCCCTGCTCGGTGAACCGCGTCAGCGCGTCCCAGTTCTTGAGCGTGTACGATACTGCGTTGCCCATCGCGCTCTTCGGCAGCACTGCGTTCGCCTGCTCGTCGAGCCAGGCCTTGAACGTCGTGAGCAGCGGGATCAGGCGCCGCTGCCGCTCGGCCTGGCGAGTCGCGTCGTCCAGCGGCCGGATCTGCTTCTCGACCCGGTAGATCGCCTTGATGAACGCGATGGCGTCGTGCGCGCGGCCCGGCTGCTTCATCAGCTCGGTCACCTCCACGAACTTGCGGCGGGCGTGCACCCAGCACGCGACCTCGCGGATCTTCGGCGCAAGCGGCTGCAGCGGCGACTGCGCCTCGAACAACGCGTCGTAGCCGGGGAACGCATCGCACTGCACGTAGCCGGTGAAGTCCTTCAGCACGCCAAGCGGCGCGGACTGACTGCGACTTCGGCTGAACGTGTACGCGACGAGGGGCCGATGTCGTCGTCGACTTCGGGCATAGACCCACAGCCGGGCTTTCACGGTGGTCTTTCGCCCGGGCTCGTCGTTCTGCAGCGGCAGGATCGTGTCGTCCGTGAACACGTGGCCGCTCGCCAGCAC
>JBIITU010000333.1:0-3997 GCA_044340335.1 Steroidobacteraceae bacterium | reverse complement strand
AGACCGTCAACGTCCTGAGGACCGACCGGGACCGCGCCTCGCACGATGCCTACATGCAGCGCTACGAGAATACGGGCGTGCCCCACATCATCGGCATCGGTCGCGAGGTGGAGGCGCGGCGCCGCGACGGGTCTACCTTTCCGGCGTTTCTGTCGGTCGGGCGCATCGACGGTGCCCAGCCGCCCCGCTACGTCGGGTTCCTGCACGACATCACCCTGCGCCGGGAAACGATGGCGGCGATACGCCGCGAGCGCGACCGCGCCAACACCTATCTCGAGGTGGCCCAGGTCATCCTGCTCGCGCTGTCGACTGACGGACGGGTGCAGCTGATCAATCGCAAGGGCTGCGAGGTGCTGGGACGACGGGAGATCGACCTGCTGGGTTGCGACTGGATCGAGCGCGTCGTTGCCGCGGACTGGCGCGACAGGGTGCAGCAGTCGCTGCGGCAGCTCGCCGAACCGGACGCCGCTGCTGAAGTCTACTGCGAGTATGAAGTGCGTGGTCCGCGCAACACGCCCCGGTTGATCGCCTGGCGCTGCGTCGCATTGCGGGACAACGAAGGCGGCCTGACCGGCTTTCTCGCCTCTGGCGAGGACATCACGGAGCGCCGCTCGATGGAGGCGCTCGCCGAGCGAACCCGCGCACTGCTCAACGAAGCCCAGGAACTCGCGCGCCTCGGCAACTTCGAGGTCTACGTGCCGGGTGCCGGCGACGACTTCTTCTCGCCGCAACTCTATCGAACCTTCGGCCTGGATCCAGCCAGCGAGGTGCTCGGCGTCCAGCGCATCCTCGAGCTGATCCACCCGGACGACCGCGCGCGGTGCCAGCGTGAATGGCTGGATACGATCCGCGAACCGGGCAACGTCGTGTCCGAGTACCGGATCATCACGACCAGCGGCGAGCTGCGGCACTTGCGCAGCCAGTTCCAGAGCACGCCGGTCGCTGGTGGCCGAACCCGACTGGTCGGCACGCTCGTCGACGTCACCGAGTCGCGCCGTGCGGAGCAGGAAGCCGCCGCGGCCCAGCAACGCATGGCGCACGTCGCCCGCCTCGCGACCCTGGGCGAAATGGCCGCGGCCATCGCGCACGAGCTGAATCAGCCGTTGTCCGCGATCGCGAACTATGCCAGCGCGGCAGCCCGGATCCTGCCGCAGGCAACCGGTGCCGACGCGGACCCGGAAAGCCACGAGGACGTCCGCAGCGCGCTGGCGCAGATCTCGGGGCAGGCGCTGCGGGCCGGCGAGGTGATCCGGCGCCTGCGCAGTCTCGTGCAGAAGCGCGATCAGCGTCGTGAAACGGTATCCGTCAACGAGCTCGTCGAGGAGGTCATCGCGTTTTCCCGCAGCGATGCTCGCCTGCATGACGTCGAACTGCGCACCGAACTGTGCGACACGCTGCCCGCCCTGCATGCCGACGGCATCCAGATCCAGCAGGTCGTCCTGAACCTCGTCCGCAACAGCATCGAGGCCCTGTCGGCCGGCCCGTCCGCAGACCGCGAGGTGGTCATCGGCACGCGAGTCGAACGCGACTCTGACATCGTCATCGAGGTCGCGGATAATGGCAGCGGCATTCCGCAGGAATTGATCGCGCAGGTATTCGATCCTTTCTGCACGACGAAGGAAACCGGTACGGGGCTCGGCCTCGCGATCAGCCGCTCGATAGCCGAAGCGCATCGCGGCAGCCTGGCGTACCGTGACAACCAGCCTCAGGGGGCTTGCTTCCAGCTGCGCCTGCCGTTGCGCACGCCCGAAACCTGACATCGACACAGGGGAGATAGCCGCATGAACCAGCGTCCCGCCACCGTGTTCATCGTCGACGACGACGACGCAGTCCGCAGCTCACTGCGGCTGCTGCTGAAGTCGGTGGGCCTCGCTGCCGTCGCCTACCCGTCGGCGCGCGACTTCCTCGCCGCGTGGAATCCCGACCAGCCGAGCTGCCTCGTGCTCGACGTGCGCATGCCGGGCATGAGCGGTCTCGAATTGCAGGAAGAACTGAACCACCGCGGCGCGATCGTTCCGGTGATCTTCATCACTGGCCACGGCGACATCCCGATGGCGGTCGAGGCGATGCAGCACGGCGCGTTCGACTTCCTGCAGAAGCCGTTCCGCGATCAGGATCTGATCGACCGGATCCAGAAGGCCATCGTGCGCGATGCCGCGAACCGGACCCAGCTGCTGGAGAAAGACCGCATCCGCGCGCGCTGGGAGTCGCTGACGCCGCGCGAACGCGAAGTGCTGGCTCTCGTGACCTCCGGCAAGGCCAATAAAGTCATGGCTGGCGATCTCGGCGTCAGCCAGCGCACGGTGGAGATTCACCGCGCGCGCGTCATGGAGAAAATGGAAGCGGCCTCGCTCGCGCACCTGGTGCGTATGGTGCTGGACCTCGAGCAGCGCTGACGCCGCAGGGCTGGCTCAGCGGGCCGGCACGGCCACCATGCGCGACAGATAGTCGGTCAGCCCCGCCAGCTCAGCGTCGCTGAGGCCGCGCAGCGGCCCGCGGTGCGTCGCGGTCATGCTGGGCCGCCTGCCGGCTGCCGCGTCACGCAACTGGCGCTCCAGATAGCCTTGATGCTGACCGGCCAGCCCCGGCATCACGCCGTCGCGCGTGGCGCGCCCCAGCGCACCATGGCAGCCCTGACAGCCACGAAAGTAGGCTCGGGCGCCGATCTGCAACGACTGCCCGTCGCCGATACCCGCGGGGGTGCGCCGCACGAGGCTGGCGGTCCACGCAGCCACGTCGGCGATCTCCTGCGCCGAGCCCAGATGGCGAGCATCGGCGAAGTGCTCCATGCGGATGTCACTGCGTCGCTCGCTGCGGAAATTCACCAGCTGGCGCATCACGAGCGCCGAAGGCATCCCGCCGATCGCCGGCACCGTGCCATCTGCGACGCCGCCACCATCCTCGCCATGGCAGGCAGCACAAGTGCGATAGATCTGCTCGCCGCGCGCGGCATCCGGCGTAGCCGCAAGTGCGGCAGACAACTCGGACGCGGCCGCGGCACGGCTCGCTGACGCCGCAGCGACCACCGCCAGAACCGTCATGACTCCGGCCAGAAACGTTGTGCGTGCCATGCGGTTCACCTTGTCGCGCCTGGGATGCGCTCCTGCAATGCCGACTCTAGTGACGACCGCCGCGGTCACGATCGTGAGTTGTACCTAGAACCGCATGTTGCTGCGTGATTTACGTATTCCTGCAGCGCGGCATCGCTTTGAACATCTGCGCTGTCTTGCAAGGGAGTCATACATGACGGCGTATCAGTTTGGACAAGCGGTTGCAGTCGCCGGGGGCGCGGGTCACGCCGCCACCACCGACTCGGCACCCGCGACCTACCACGACGGCGTGGTCAGGCAGTTCGCGTTGATGACAGTGGTCTGGGGCATCGTCGGCATGCTGGTCGGCGTCATCATTGCGGCGCAGATGCTGCTGCCCGCACTGAACCTCGACCTGCCCTGGACCTCCTTTGGTCGACTGCGGCCGCTGCACACGAACGCCGTGATCTTCGCGTTCGGCGGCTCGGGCATCTTCGCCTGCTCCTACTACATCGTGCAGCGCACCTGCCATGCACCGCTGTTCGCGCCCGCACTGGCGTCGTTCACGTTCTGGGGCTGGCAGCTGGTCATCCTGCTCGCGGCGATATCGCTGCCCATGGGCTGGACCTCCGGCAAGGAGTACGCCGAGCTCGAGTGGCCGATCGACATCCTGATCGCCGTGGTCTGGGTGGCCTACGGCATCGTGTTCTTCGGCACGATCGTCAAGCGCAAGGTCAGCCACATCTATGTGGCCAACTGGTTCTTCGCCGCCTACATCATCACGATTGCCGTGCTGCACATCGTCAACAGCGCTGCGATGCCGGTGACGATGACCAAGAGCTACTCCGCCTACGCCGGCGTCGTCGACGCGATGGTGCAGTGGTGGTACGGCCACAACGCCGTGGGCTTCTTCCTGACGGCGGCCTTCCTGGGAATGATGTACTACTTCATTCCGAAGCAGGCCGGAC
>JBIITU010000034.1:0-15306 GCA_044340335.1 Steroidobacteraceae bacterium | reverse complement strand
CGCCACGGGCCAACCCGTTTCAGTCTGCCACCAGTGGTCGACGACCGGGCGTCCGAGCGCACGCTGCGCCCACCCGACCGTATCCGGGTCGGCACGCTCGCCCGCCAGAAACAGCGCCCGCAGTGCGCGCAAGTCATGCTGCGCCGGCAGCGTGCCTGCCGGATCCTCGCGCTTGACCGCGCGAATCGCGGTCGGGGCCGTGAACAGCACGTTGACGCCATGCCGGGCAGCGACGCGCCACAACTGTGCCGCATCCGGCGTGCCCACCGGCTTGCCCTCGTACAGCAGCGTCGTGCAGCCGTGCGCGAGCGGGCCGTAGACGATGTAGGAGTGGCCGACGACCCAGCCGATGTCGGATGCCGCCCAGAACACGTCGCCGGGCGCAACGCCGTAGACGGCTCGCATCGAATAGCGCAGTGCGACCAGATAGCCGGCAGTCGCGCGCACGATCCCCTTCGGTCGCCCCGTCGTGCCGGAGGTGTGCAGCACGTACAGCGGGTGGTTCGCGTCGACGGGCACGCACGCCGCCGGCGCGGCACCCGGCACCGTCTGCATCCAGTCCAGGTCGCGTCCCGCCGTCAGCACCGCGTGTGCCTGCGGGCGTTGCAGCACGAGGCAGGCTTCCGGCCGGTGGTCGCACAGCGCGAGCGCCTGGTTCAGCAGCGGCAGATACTCGACGATGCGGCCGGGCTCGAGTCCGCACGAGGCCGTCAGGATCAGGCGCGGCGCGGTGTCGTCGATGCGCGTGGCGACTTCGCGTGCGCCGAAGCCGCCGAACACGACGGTGTGGACGGCACCGAGTCGCGCACAGGCCAGCATCGCGATGACAGCCTCCGGCACCAGCGGCATGTAGATCATCACGTGATCACCGACGCTGATGCCACGCGACTGCATCCAGCCCGCCAGCTCCGCGACGCGCTCACGCAGCTGGCCGTAGGTGAAACGCGCGATGGCACCCGTCATGGCGCTGTCGTGCACGAGCGCAACCCGATCGGCGGCACCCGACTCGCAATGTCGATCCACTGCCTCGTGACAGGCGTTGACCGCACCACCCGTGAACCAGCGTCCGGACGGCATGGTGCTGGTCTCGAGCGTCGCGTCGAAATCGCGATACCAGTGGATTGCGCGCGCCTGCTCGGCCCAGAAGCTCACGGGGTCGGCCATCGATCTACCGTGCTCGACGGCGTAGTCACCCACCGGCACGCGCCTCCGCGTCGGCCTGCTTGAGCGCCGCTGCGATGCCGGGCAAACCGGATGCGATGACGCCGACGGCCAGCACCAGCAGCACGCCGCCGGCGATCGACACCGACAGGTACAACTGCGACGGGTCCTGGAACACGTAGTCCGTCAGCGCGGCTGTCAGAAAAGGCCCGAGGCCCTGGCCCAGCAGATTGGCGACCACGAGATACAACGCCACCATCTGCGCGCGCATCCGGTTCGGCGTCAGCAGCGGCAGTGCCGCGGTGCCGGCGCCGAACGGCATGGTGCTGAAGAAAGTCGCCGGCACCAGCAACAGCATCGCGAGGTTGCCGTCAGGCATCAGCGGGAAGCTGACGACGAACGGCAGCGCGCACAGGCCTGCGATCACACCGGTGCGCAGATTCGCATCGGCATAGCCGCGCGTCGCCAGCTGGTCGGACAGCCAGCCACCCACGAGCACGCCCAACGTGCCCGCGAACACGACGTTGAGCCCGTAGGTGTAGCCGATCTCCGAGCGCTCCCATCCGTAAGTGCGCGCAAAGAACTCCGGCGTCCAGGCGCCGAGCCCGAACTGCATCGCGGCCAGCAGCGAGTAGCCGAGGAAGATCGCGCCGATCGTGCGACGCCGCACCACCACGAAAGCAAGCACCTCGCGGAACGGCGGCAACGGTGCGCTCGAATCAACGACGCGCCCGAAGCTCGAGCGCGGTGGCTCACGGACCGTGAGCATCAGTGCAACGCAGAGCAGGCCGGGCAGCGAGACGATCAGGAAGGCCGCCTGCCAGGAGCGGACCTCGCCCATCAACGGCAGCGTGACGGCGTCCGCCGACCCGATGCTCGCCAGGATCGCGCCACCGAAAATGAGCGCGATGCCGGAGCCGATGAAGCCTGAACCCAGGAAGAAGCTGATGGCCTTGCCCAGCTTCTCGCGCGGGAAGTAATCGGCGAGCATCGAATAGCCCGCCGGCGACAGCGTCGCCTCGCCAGAGCCGATCAGCATGCGCATGACGAACAGGCCGAGGAAGCCGCTGACCATGCCGGAGCCCGCGCAGGCAATCGACCAGCAGATGATGCCGATGATGATGATCCACTTGCGGTTGTAGCGATCCGCCAGCCGCCCGAGCGGCACGGCGAGCGCCGCGTGGAACAGCGCGAACGCAACACCCTGCAGCAAGCTGATCTGGACGTCGGTCAGGCCAAGATCCTGCTTGATCGGACCCACCAGCAGATTGATGATCTGCCGGTCGATGAACGCGACGATGCTCGCCACGCAGAGCACGAACACGACCCACCATGCGTAGGCGGAACTGAACGCGCGGCCCACCGGTGCGCTGCCGCCGCTCGCCGCAACCGCATCGGGTGAACTCATGGATGGTCTCTCCGGCCGAGGATCAACGCTGCCGCGCGCGCGGCGATCATCATGGTCGCGCCATTGGTGTTGCCACTGATCGGCGTCGGCATGATCGACGCATCCACGACGCGCAGTCGCTCGATGCCGCGCACCCGCAACTGCGGGTCCACCACCGAATGCTCGTCGGTGCCCATGCGACACGTGCCGATGGGGTGATAACCGAGAAACACCGTTCTGCGCAGATAGTCGATCCATTCATCGCGCGTGCGCACTGCGGGTCCGGGCAGCCGCTCGGCGACGCGGTAAGGATCGAACGCCGCATCGGCGAAGATGTGGCGGCACAATTCGGCGCCACGAATCAACCCGTCGAGATCCTCTTCGCTGGCCAGCAGTCCGTGTTCGATGCGTGGCGCGTCCTGCACGTGCGCGGTGCGCACGGTGATGCGGCCGCGCGCGCGCGGATAGGAGACGTTCACTGCCGCCGACACCGCGGGACGTTCGTAGGGGACGATGCCCTGCTCGGTGAACGAGAAGGCGTACGGGCCGAGCATGATCTGCAGATCCGGCCGCACCTGGCCCGGATCGGAGCGCGCGAACGCGACGCTGTGCGGATACGGGCTGGTCGCGGGTCCGCGCGCGAACAGCAACCAGTTCGCAACATGCCAGACGATGCGACTGCTGCCGATCTCGGTGTTATAGGTCGGCACGTTGACGTCGATACTGACCATTGCTTCGGGATGCTCGCACAGATTGGTGCCCACCGCCGGCAGCGCATGCAGCAGGTCGATGCCCGCCGCAGCGAGCACATCGGGGGGTCCCAGTCCGGAGCGCATCAGCAGCGCCGGCGAGCCCATCGCGCCCGCGCACACCAGCACTTCGGCGCGCGCTTTCGCGACGTGCAGGGTCTGGCCGCGCCGATACTCGACCCCGGTGCAGCGCCGACCGTCGAAAGTCAGCCGCGTCACGACGGCGCGGGTCTCGACCTTGAGGTTGGGGCGCCGGCGCGCGGGATGCAGGAAGGCGCGCGCGGCGCTGCAGCGCCAGCCGCGGCGTTGCGTGACCTGCGGCTCCGCTATGCCCTCCTGCGTGGCGCCGTTGTAGTCGGGGTTGCGTTGCAGCCCGCGGCGTTCCGCCGCCGCGTCGAACACCGCTGCAAGCGGGTGCCGCGAGCGCAGCGGTTCGACGCTGAGGCCACCGTCGCGGCCACGGTAAGCCGTGGCGCCGAACTGCGTTCGTTCCAGCTCCTTGAAGAACGGCAGTACCTCCGCAAAGCTCCAGCCCTTGCAGCCCGCAGCGGCCCAGTCGTCGAAATCCGCTGGTGCGCCGCGCACGAACAACATGCCGTTGATGGAACTGGACCCGCCGAGCACACGCCCCGCCGGCCACAGGTCCACCTTGCCGCCGCGGGTCGGATCCGGCTCCGCCTGATGGCACCAATCGAGCTGCGGATTGCCGACAGCGCGGATCAGCGCCGCCGGAATGTGGATGTAGGGCGAGTAGTCAGCCGGCCCTGCTTCGAGCAGCAGCACCGAGCAGCGGGGATCTTCGGACAGGCGAGCAGCGAGCACACAGCCCGCGGAACCGCCGCCGACGATCACGTAATCGAACTCGGTCGTTGCCACGCCAGATTGCCGCGGCGCTCAGGCGCCGGCTTCCTGCTGGGCCGACTTCAGGCTCTTCTGGAAGGTCTCGTATTCGTTGACATCCCCGCGCCGCTCGCGCTTCCAGCGCGTCGCAAATCCACGCGGAAAATCCGTGGTGTCGTCGCGACGACCATCCTCGCTGTACAGCAACGGGAACAGCGGGCCTTCCGGTCGCTCACCCTCGAGCATCTCGTCGAAGCTGACGCCCGCCAGATTGACGCAGTCGGGCCGTGGCGCGAACCGGATGTCATCGCCGAACACGCGCACGCTGATCGCGATCCGCCAGTCGTCCGTCGGATTGCCGTGGCTGTAGTGCAGCGTCCACGGATGCACGACGAGGATGTCGCCCGGCTCCATGTTCCAGCGCAGGAAGCGGTTGTTCGGATCCTTGCGCAGCGCCTCGCCGTCCGGATGCGGCGCGCGATCGGGCGGTCGGACCATCTTGCGGGCGTTGGGCGAGAACAGCCAATAGCGCTTGTCGTCGACCTGCGAACCCGCGATGCACTCGAGCGAATTGGCTTCCGTGATCGGCGTCAGCGGCACCCAGATCGAAGGCACCATCTTGCCCGTGGTCGGCCAGCCCATCCGGTCGGTATGCCAGATCGTCGCCTCGGTCGACTGCGGACCCTTGGCAAAGATCTCGTCGAAGAAGAAGCGGGCTTCGCGCGAGCGCATCGCGCGGGCCGCCGCCTCGGCGATCGCCGACTCGAACGCGAAGCGCCGGAACTCGGGGATCGTCCGCGACATGTAGCGCCCGGGATAGGTAGGCAGCAGGCCGAAATCAGCCTTGTCGATGAGCAGGCGGCGCGCGATCGGCAGCAGGCTGTCGATCCAGTCGCGATCCAGCACTCGCCGCAGGCAGACCACGCCGTCGCGGGCGTAGGTGTCGGCATCTTCTTCGGTGACAGCCCGCAGCGGGGAAGCATTGAATGGCATGACAGATCATTCTCCGTGTCCGTGGCTGACTTCATAGAGAACGGACGCGACGTCGGCCAATCGAATCTCCGCACCGACCCATGCGCCGGGTGCATCGCACTCAGTGCGGCCGGCCCCCGCTGACATCGCGAACGATCTGCATGACCCGATCCGCGGCGCGACTGTGGGTGCGCTTCTTGAGGTACAGCAGCCCGGCCGGGCGCCGAATCACGGGCACGTCGATGTTCAGCGCCTTGACCGTGCCGCGGGCCAGTTCGCGGTGCATGACCGAGTCCGAGATCATCGTCAGATAGCCTCGATACAGCACCAGCGCGCTGATCAAGGCCAGGGAGTTGGTGCGCACGGCAGCGGGCGTCGGCAGGTCGTGGCTGGAGAAGAACTGCCGCAGCGACTCGAGCGAGTGCGCCTGATTGCCGACGACCCAGTCGGACTTGGCCATGTCGGGCGCGGCGACACGGCGCGCCTTGGCCAGCGGATGCGAGGCCGCCGCGAAGGTCCGAGCGTGCAGTTCCAGCAGTGGCTCCATGACGACATCGTCGGCGAGGGCGGCGTGCGGGAAGTTGATCAGCGCGAAGTCGATCCGTCCGCCCCGCAGCATGCCGAGCAGCTCCTCGAAGAAGCCCTCGATGACCGTCAGGTCGACGCCGGGCAGCTGGGTCTGGGTGCGCGCGACGACCTCGTCGCCGATCCAGGCGCCGAACAGCGCGCCCATGCCCATCGAGACGGAGCCCGCGATGCCCTCGCGGAACCCGCGAATTTCATCGGTGGCGCGTTCGCAGTCGCTGAGGATCATCCGGGCATGGTCGAGGAACTTCTCGCCCGCAGCCGTCAGCACGGCGCCGTGCGCGCCACGCTCGAACAGCTGCGCCCGCAGCATGGATTCCAGGTTCTTGATGCTGCGCGTCAGCGCCGGCTGGCTCAGGCAGACGCGTCGCGCCGCGACGGAGAAGTTCTTCTCCTCCGCGACGGCAATGAAATGACGCAGTTGCCTAAGTTCCACGTACTCAGTATACCGCCAGTGCATGAGGCTTCACGCAGAACGCATTAGTGAGCGGCCTTGAACCTCGCGCAGAATTTCGGGGCACCATCAAGAGGCAGTCCGTGAAGCTCATCGACATCCGCTCGAAGTTCGGCCCGGCCGAGATCGGCACCGCGATCACCGGCGAAGGCCCCACGGTGCTGCTGGTCGCCGGCCTCGGCGGCAAGGCGAGCTTCTGGAATCACCAGGTGCCCGCCCTGGCGCAGCATTTCCGGGTCATCACCCACGATCATCGCGGCACCGGGATCAGCAGCCGCTCGCGCATCGTCTACTCGGCCGAACAGATGGCCGAAGACGTCATCGCGCTGATGGACGCGCTCGGCATCGAACGCGCGCACCTCGTCGGGCATTCGACCGGCGGCGCGATCGGCCAGTACATGGCGCTGCACCACCCCGGTCGACTCGACAAACTCGTGATTTCCGCCAGCTGGGCCGGCCCGACCGAGCTGTTCCTCGAGACCTTCCGGCTGCGCCGCCAGGTGCTGCTGACGCAGGGGCCGCAGGCCTACTATTTCCTTGGCTCGCTGCTTGCGTCGCCGGCCGAGGCATTGCGCCCGGGATTCACGTCGCTGGACCAGCATCTTGCCGGGCGCATGGCCGACTTCCCCGGGCTCGAGATCGAGCTCAGCCGGCTCGCCGCCGTGATGTCGCACGACCTGCGCAACCACCTGCAGCAGATCCACACGCCAACCCTGGTTGTCGGCGCCGAAGACGACCAGCTGACGCCGCCCGGCATGCAGCGTGAAGTCGCCGCGCTGATCCCCGGCGCGCGCCTGCAGATCCTTGCTCGCGGTGGCCATTTCTACCCGGCCAACAGCGCCGACGCCTTCAATCGCGTGCTGCTCGACTTCCTGACCGAGGCGGCGCGGCCGGCGCAGGTTGCCGAGCGTCGCAGCGGGAGCACCGCATGACCGACCCCGTCCGGCAACCGTGGGCCGCGGTCGTGCAGCCGGACGACGCGCGCTCGTACTGGCAGCCGCTGCCGTCGAGCGGCTACGTGACCGTATCGCTGGATCCGACCACCACGCCCTACGACGGCTTTTCCGCGGGCACGCAGCTGCTGCCGCCGGGGCGGCATGTCCGTGAGCACGGCCACCAGCAGAACCACGAGCTCGTGTTCATCTACGAAGGCGAAGGCCGCTGCGAGATCGAGGGCGTCGTCCACCCGCTGCGCCCGGGCACGACCGTGCTGTTCGGGCGCTATGCGCGCCACATCATCGAGAACACCGGTTCCACAGACATGAAGTTGCACTGGGTGTTCTTCCCGCCGGGGCTCGAAAACTGGTTCGCCGCGATCGGTCGTCCGCGGCGGGCGGGCGATCCCATGCCCGAGCCCTTCGAGCGCCCGGCCAATGTTGCGGACATTCAGGAGCAGATGCGCTTCGTGCCGCCGCGTTCCGCGGACCCCAAGCGCTGATGCGCCTGCTGCGACGCCCCGAAGTCGAGCGGGCCCTGCCGCTCGCGGACTGCATCGAAGCGGTTGCCGAAGCGATGATGGCCACGTCGGCCGGGCTCGCCGATCTGCCGCTACGCATGCACCTGCCGGTGCGCGACACCCCCGGCAAGCTCGTGGTCATGCCGGGCGTGCTGGCGCCGCTGCGCGTCTTCGGGCTCAAGATCGTGTCGAAGTTCCCGCGTCCCGCCGGCGACCGGCACGGCTCGCACGTCGGCATGGTCGTGATCTTCGACGCCGACAACGGCCTGCCGCTGGCACTGCTCGAGGGCGGCGTGCTGACGGAAATCCGCACCGCGGCAGCCAGCGCGCTGGCCACCCGCACGCTGTCGCGACCGCAGTCGCGCGTGCTCGCGATCCTGGGTACCGGGGCGCAGGCCAAGTGGCACGCCCGCGCGATCCCCGTCGTGCGCCCGATCGACGAACTGCGCATCTGGGGTCGCAGCGCACCGCATGCCGCTGCGCTCGCCGCGCAACTGCGCGCCGAGACGCAACTCAACGTGGTCGTGGCACCCACGGCGCGCGCTGCCGTGCAGGGCGCGGACATCGTCTGCACCACGACGTCCAGCGCGACACCCATCCTCGCGGGCGACTGGCTCGCGCCGGGCATGCACCTGAACCTGGTCGGATCGGCGATACCGACAACGGCCGAAGTGGACGTCGAGTGCGTGCGACGTGCACGTTACTTCGTCGACTCCCGGTCGTCCGCCGCAGCGGAAGCCGGCGAATTGCGGGCCGCCACCCAGGCGGGCGTCGTCGGCAGCGATCACATCGTCGCCGAAATCGGGGATGTGGTCGCAGGGCGCGCGGCCGGCCGCGCTAGCGACACCGAGATCACACTATACAAGTCGCTGGGCGTAGCATCGCAGGACCTCGCGGCCGGCCTGCGCGCGTACCAGAATGCCGCATCCCTCGAACTCGGCTCCGACCTGCATCTGATGGAGAGCGAATGATCTCTGCCGCGACTCGCGACTTTCTCGCCCGCAAGCATGGCCTGTGGATCGGCGGCAAGCACACGCTGGATTACAACGGCGGCGAGCTGGATGTCATCAACCCGGCCACCGAGGAGATCATCGCGCGGGTCGGCCTCGGCGACGCCGGCGATCTGGACCGCGCCGTGGCAGCCGCCCGCGCCGCGCTGCGCGGGCCGTGGTCGCGCTTCACGCCCGATGAGCGCACCCGGGTCATCCTGCGTTACGCCGAACTGATCGAGCGGAACGCCACGCTGATCACGGAACTCGCCGTGCTCGACAACGGCATGCCGATCGCGATCGGCGAGTCCTGCTCGATGTTCAGCGCGCTGTTCCTGCGCTACTACGCCGGCTGGCCGACCAAGATCGCCGGGCAGACGCTGCCGTCGGCGGCGCTCGGCAAGCGCCCGCACGAACTGTTCGCCTACACGGCGCGCGAACCGATCGGCGTCGTCGGCGCGATCACGCCGTGGAACTATCCGTTCGGCATGGAGATGCTGAAGATCGCACCCGTGCTCGCGACCGGCTGCACGCTGGTGCTGAAACCCGCGGAAGACGCGCCACTCGCCGCGCTGCTGCTGGCCGAACTCGCTGCCGAAGCCGGCATTCCCGACGGCGTGTTCAACGTCGTCAACGGCCTCGGCGAAGTCGCAGGCTCCGCGCTCGCAGCCCATCCCGGCGTCGACAAGATCAGCTTCACCGGTTCGACCGAAGTCGGCCGGCACATCGTCCGGGCGTCGGCCGGCAACCTCAAGAAGGTCTCGCTCGAACTTGGCGGCAAGTCGCCGGTGTTCGTGTTTCCCGATGCCGACCTCCAGCAGGCCATTCCGGGGGTCGCAATGGGCGCCTTCCTGCTGCAGGGCCAGAACTGCGTCTGCGGCAGTCGCGTGTTCGTGCATGCGTCGATCGTCGAGGAGCTCACGGCCGGCATCGCCGCGTTCGCCAAGGGCATGAAGCTCGGCTCGGGTCTCGAGCGCGACACGATGATCGGCCCGGTCATCTCGGGTGTGCAGAAGAAGCGCATCGAAGGTTTCTTCGATTCGGCGCGACAGCAGGGCGCGCGCTGCCTGACCGGCGGCGCGGCCGATACGCGTCGTGGCCATTTCGTCACGCCGACGGTCTATGTCGATTGCCGCCCCGACATGCGCATCGTGCAGGAAGAGATCTTCGGCCCCGTCATGGCAGTGCAGACCTTCGATCACTTGGATCTCGATGCGCTCGCCGAACTCGCCAACGCAACGCCGTATGGCTTGTCCGGCAGCGTCTGGACGCGCGACATCGGCACCGCGCACCGCATGGTGCGGCTGATCGACTCGGGCCAGCTTGGCGTCAACTGCCATGCGGCGATGGATCCGTCGATGCCGTTCGGCGGCTTCAAGCAATCGGGCTGGGGTCGCGAGTTCGGCGCTGATGCGCTCGAACTGTATCTGCGCACCAAGGCCGTCACGTTCACCTGGAGCTGAAGGCGCTCGAACGATGCCCACCCGCACTGCCCTCGTCGTTGGTGCCGGCATCGGCGGAGTGGCGACGGCGCTTGGGCTCGCGCGCCAGGGCTGGGACGTGCGCGTGCTCGAGCGCGCGGCCTCGCTCGGCGAAGTGGGCGCAGGCCTCACGCTGAGCCCGAACTCGATGCGCGCGCTCGACTGGCTCGGGCTGCGCCCGGCACTGGCCGCGCATCTGTTCGCACCGCCCTACCAGATTTCCGAGGATCCGCTGACGGGTGCCGAAAGCGGTCGCATCGTTCGTGGTGAGCGAGCGATCGAGCAATACGGCGTGCCCTATGCGTTCATACACCGCGCCGACCTGCACGCGACGCTCGCACAGGTGCTGCTTTCGCTCGCGCCCGATGCCTTGCTGACCGGCGTCAGCTGTGAATCGGTGACCCCTGAAGCCGATGGCGCGCTCGTGACGACAGCGACTGGCCAGCAATGGCGCGCCGCGCTGGTCATCGGCGCGGATGGTCTGCGCTCGAGCGTGCGGGCGTCGTTGCTCGGGGCGCAGACCGCGCGCTACACCGGCTTCGTCGCCTGGCGCGCCCTGCTCGACTACGACCGCGCGCCGCCGGGGTCGATACCCGCGGGGTCCGCCGTCACCTGGGGCCTCGGTCGATGCTTCGTGCGCTATCGGCTCGACGCGCGGCGCCAGCTGAACTGCGTCGCCTTTGCTCGCGAGCCGCAGTGGGAACCGGAAGACTGGGCCGTGCCTGCCGACCCGGAAGTGCCGGCGCGACTGTTCGACGACTGGCATCCGACGCTGTCCGCCCTGCTGCGCGCGGCCCCGCCGGGGCACTGCTACAAGTGGGGCCTGTTCGATCGCGACCCGATCGGCAGCTACGCGTACGGCCGCGTCGCACTGCTCGGTGACGCAGCGCACCCGATGCTGCCCTTCCTCGGCCAGGGCGCCGCGCTCGCGCTCGAAGACGCCGTCGTGTTGTGTCGGGCACTGGAACAGTGCGATGACATCAGCGAGGCCGTGCATCGATACGACCGCGCCCGCCAGCCGCGTGGCTCGGCAGCACAGCACGAATCCCGCGCCGCTGGCCTGCGGCTGCATGGTGAAGGCGAGAGTCCGCGCGCGGTCAACGAGGAGACGCTGGACTACTTCACCTATGACGCCGCCAACGTGGCGGTCTGATGCCGACCCCTGGCCGCACTCTCGAAGACCGGATCGCCCTAGTGCAGGGCGGCTCGCAGGGCATGGGCCGCGCGACTGCAGTCGCGCTCGCGGCGGCTGGGGCCACGGTGATTGTCGCAGCCCGCGGGGGCGAAGCCTGCGACGCCGCGGTCGCGCAGATCGAGGCCGACGGCGGTCGCGCCGTCGCGATGCCGGTGGATGTCACCGACGCGGACTCACTCGCGGCGCAGTTCGCACTGATCGAGCAGCGCTTCGGCCGGCTCGACCTGGCGTTCAACAATGTCGGCGCGACACTCGGCAGTTCACCGACCCACGAGACACCCACTGAGCGGTTCAAACGCACGCTGGACGTCAACCTGGTGTCGATGTTCCGCTGCATGCAGCACGAGCTTGCGCTGATGCTGCGCAGTGGCGGCGGCGCGATCGTCAACACGAGTTCGATCGGCGGCCGCCGCGGCTTCGCCAACATCCAGGATTACTGCGCCGCCAAGTGGGGCGTGATCGGGCTGAGCAAGTCCGCAGCGCTCGAGTACGCCACGCGCGGCATCCGCGTCAACGTGATCGCACCCGGGCTCGTCGACACCGAGCGCTTCCAGGCCGCGCGCGCCAACTACCCGCAGCAGATCGGGCAGCGGCTGGCCGAGATCCCGATGGCGCGTCCCGGCACTGCCGAGGAGATTGGCGCGACCGTGGCCTGGCTGCTGAGCCCCGCCGCCCAATACATGACGGGTGAAGTCATTGCCTTGGACGGCGGCGAGTGCGCGCGATGAATGCGCCCGGTACGACTCCCGACATCGATCGCGCTTTCCTGCGGATCGCGGAAGGCTTGATCCACTATCGCCATGCTGGTGCGCCGGCAAACGAACCGCCGCTGTGGATGATGCATGCCGCACCGGCGTCGTCACGTTCTCTCGAACCTCTGGTTGGCGCGCTCGCGGCCGGCCGCCGCGTCTACGCACCAGACACACCCGGATACGGCGACTCCGCGCCACTCGCGACGAGCGCGCCGGAAATCACCGATTACGCCGACGCGATGCTGCGCAGCCTCGACGCACTCGGTCTCGACGTCGTCGACCTGTATGGCTTTCATACCGGCGCGCACATCGCGATCGAGATGGCACTGGCGGCACCGCAGCGCGTGCGCCGCGTCGTGCTGGATGGCTTGCTGGTGCTCTCCGATCAGGAGCGCAACGAGTTCCTGCTGCATTACGCGCCCGAGGTGCGACCCGATGCCACGGGGTTGCAATTCACCTGGGCCGTGAACTACATCCGCGACCAGGCCTGGTTCTTCCCGCACTTCCGCCGCGACGCCGCGCACAACATGGGGCGCGGCGCGATGAGTGCCGAAGTGCTGCACTATCTGGCCACGGAGCTCGTCAAGGCGATCGGCACGTATCATCTGGGCTACCGCGCCGTGTTCCGCCATCGGGTCGTCGAGCGGCTGCAGGAACTGCGGCAACCGACGCTGCTGACTGCAGATGCGTCGGACCCGACGCGCGCCGGTCTCGCCACGATTGCCGCGACCTGCCCGCAGCTGCACTGCGACCTGCTCGAAGCCAGCGACGATCCAGCGCTCACGCCCGACAAGGCGCAGCGGATCGACGCATTCCTCAGTCGCGCACGACCCGGAAACCAAACGTAAAGCGTCGGTCGGTCGCGTTCATCTTGAGACGAAACGCGGGGCGCGTGCTCGCGGCGATCGCAGTCCAGCCCTGCCCCTTCATGACGCGCAGTCCGCAGTCTGCACCCGTCAGGCGCGCGGCCTGATCCGCCGGCGCGCCCACGTGGGTGTCGTTCCAGCAGTCGGCGACCCATTCGTTGGCATTGCCGAGCAGGCCATGCACGCCGAAGGGATTGGCGACCGTGGCCGTCACGGGCGCCATCGTCGCGTGGCCATCGCGACACGGCTGGCCCTTCCAGTCGTTCATGACCTCATACTTGATCTGCGTCTTGTCCCAACCGAAGCGGTCCTGGGTGGTCAGATCGCCGAGGTTCACGTACCGGCAGATCTCGTCGGGCGAATCGCCGAACCAGTAGGTCGTCGTCGTGCCGGCGCGCGCGACGTATTCCCACTCCGCCTCGCTCGCCAGCCGATAGCGCTTGCCAGTCTTCTGCGACAGCCAGGCCACATAGGCCTGGGCATCGTGCCAGTTCACGCAGGTCACGGGATGCGCGTCGGTCTGGTCGATCTTCGCGTCGCGCCAGCTGCGCTCATTGTCGAGCAACCACTCTGAGCCAACGAAGTGCCAGCAGCCCGGCGCCGGGCCGTAGCCCGTCTCGCGCGCGAACACGGCAAATTCGCCGCGCGTCACTTCAAAGCGACCGATCGCGAAGCCGCGTGCCACGCTCACGGCATGACGCGGCTGCTCGCGCGTCGCCCAGTACTCGGGCAGCCCCAGGCGGCGCGGTTCTTCGATGTCGGCGCCCATCGTGAACGCACCGGGTGCGATCGCCACGAGCTCGGGACAGTCGGCGCAGTCACGCTGCGGCGCGGGCTGCGCCACCGCGACAACCGCACTCATCAGCGTGGCCGCGACGACGTCGAGCACTTACTTCTCTGGCAGCGGCTTGCGATCGCGCGCGTACATCTCGAAGCTCGACACGTTGGGTTCGACCCACTCGCGCTGCGCCGTCAGGTACTTCGGGAAGCGCTTCTCGGTGTAGGCGAGGATGTCCTTCGGCAGATCCTCGACGCGATTCAGCTTGAGTGTGTGCGAGCGATAGAACAGGTGCCCGGTGCGCTGGCCCATCAGCATCCACGGCAACCAGGTCGCGACCCGATTCCAGCTGCCGTAGGGCTTCACGCTCGGCGAATCCTTGTCTTCGAGCTCGGCGCGATCGATGCGCCATTGCTGGTACTCGCTGACGCGCACGCGTTCGCCCGGCGATTCACGCTTCCAGATCTTGGGATCCAGCGGGCTCTTCCAGTCGAGATTCACGTCGAACGCCGACATCGCGTTGTCGCCGACGAAGTTCCACGGCATCAGGAACTTGATCGTCGGCGCGTGCTGATCCTTCGTCGCGTTGAAGCCGAGCGTGAACTCGGGCTTCAGCACCGCGTTGACCGGGTCGTTGTTGATCGGATAGACCTCGACCTTCTCGCCGATCATCGGGTTTTCCCAGGTCTCCATGATCTTGCCGGTGGCGAGATCCTTGTAATAGCCCACCTCGCGCCACAGGCAACGGAAGGAGCCATCCGCCTGCGGTTCGGTGCGGCCGATGCCGAAGCCTTCGATGTCGAACAGGGGTTTGATGATTTCCTTGTCGCCGATCACCGAGAAGATGCGCCCGCCGAACCAGCCGACCGTGGTGGCCGCGGGATCGAGCGAGCGCGTCATGCGGATATACGCTCGCAGGTTGTCGACCGGCGACATCGGATCGAAGGCCCCGCCGGCTGGCGTGGCAGCGGCAGCAGCCGGGCCGGCAGCGCCGAGTGAAGTCGTTGCCAGCACGGCAGACGCGCCGGCCGCCGCACGCAGGAAGTCGCGGCGATCGAAGCCGCCCTGAATCAGTCCATTGATCACGGGACACCTCTTGTTGTCGTCACTGATTGCCGTTACCGGGGTGAGGAACTGAGCGCGCGCTCTGGATCATCGAGCAGGTCGGGATGACGCGCGCGCGTCATCGCCAGGAACTCTGCGGGGCACTCGGCCCAGCTGAAGGCTTTTGCGCCGTGGCCACTGTCGAGCGTGTGGCCGCGGATATCACCCATCTGCATCCACGGGCGCCAGCTCGTCAATGCGGTGTAGGCGTAGCTGGCCGGGACAGCAGCGTTGTTGGCGCGCAGCAGATCGGCCGCGCGCGCCCGCCACAGCATCCACTCGCGGTAGTAGATCGTGTGCGGTTTGGTGCGATCCGGGTACACGCGCCCGTATTCGTTGGCACGCAGCCACACATCGTCGCCGACGGCCTTGGCGAGTTCGATCGAGCGCAGCAGGTGCACCGAGGAACGCGGTACGAACTGCGTAGCGCCGCTGCCGCCCTGCGGCGGGTCGAACTCCTCCCACTCGTCGTGCTGGAGGGCGAAGCGCGCCTTGATGGGCCCGAAGCGGTAGGTCGGCACCTGCACGACGCGACCG
>JBIITU010000387.1:0-3412 GCA_044340335.1 Steroidobacteraceae bacterium | reverse complement strand
AGCCGCGCTTCCGCAGCAGCGTCAACCCATCCCCGATCGGCACCAGCGACAGATCGACGCGATCGTCGCCATGCACGCGATCGTTGAACGCGCGGATCGCGTTGGTGTCGGCATCGTTGATGTCTGGCCGAGCCACGTCGCCGCGCCACAACGTGTTGTCGACGCAGATCAGGCCGCCCGGGCGCAGCAGGTCGAGCACCCGCTCGTAATAGTTGACGTAGTTGACCTTGTCGGCATCGATGAAGGCGAAGTCGAACGCGCTGCCGCTGCCCTCGGCAAGCAGGTCGTCGAGCGTGCGCAGCGCAGGCTGCAGCCGCAGGTCGATGCGCGTATCGACCCCGGCCTCGCGCCAGAACTGGCGCGCCACCTGGGTCCATTCGGCGCTGACGTCGCAGGCGACGAGGCTGCCGTCGCCGGGCAAAGCGAGCGCGACGGCGAGCGCGGAGTAGCCTGTGTAGGTGCCGATCTCGAGGCAGCGCCGAGCGTCGATGAGCCGCACGAGCAGTTGCAGCAACTGGCCCTGCTCCGGGGATATCTGCATCCGGGCGCCGTTCATGGTCTGGGTGACGGCGCGCAGCCGCGCGAGCGGCGCCGGCTCGCGCAGGCTGTGCTCGAGCAGGTAACGATGCACGTCGGGTGTCAGCGACAGGGTCTGGACGGACATATAGGCCTCCGCGTCGGCGTTCGCGGACATATCGCCGCGCAATTGTGACGGCCTGCAATATATCCCGCCGGCAACGAAGCTCGACGGAATTGATGCAGTTCACTTCGGTCAGATGATCTGTTTGCTACGATTTCATGACATGCCGCAACCGACCCCTGCGCGCCCCGCGCGCCGACTCCACACCATGGCCCGACACGTACGCCTCGTGCAGTTCACGGATACGCACCTGTTCGGCGATGCCGCCGAGGATCTGCGCGGCGTCGCGTCGTTGCCGGCGCTGCGCGCCTGTATCGCGCACGCAGCCCCTGCCATCGAGATGGCGGACGCGCTGCTCGTGACGGGCGATGTCGTGCAGGATGATCCGGCGGGCTACGCGCACTTGCGCGCCGCCCTGGCTCCGCTGGGGCGGCCGGTGCTGTGCCTGCCGGGCAATCACGACGACGTCGCGGTGCTGCGCCGCGAACTGGCCTGCGCGCCGTTTCGGCTCGATCCGCATGTCGACATCGGCGACTGGCGCATCGTGCTGCTCGACAGCGTCAAGCCCGGCGCCGCAGCGGGCCGACTCGCACCGGCCGCGCTGGCGGCGCTCGAGAATTCGCTGGCGACCGCCGACGACCGGCACAGCATGATCTGCCTGCATCACCAGCCCATCGACATGCGCAGCCGCTGGCTCGATTCGGTGGGCCTCGAGAATGCGGCGGAATTCTTCGCCATCGTCGACCGCCATCCGCAGGTGCGCGCAATCGTCTGGGGGCATGTGCATCAGGCCTGGGACGGCGAACGGCGCGGCGTGCGTTTGCTGTCGACGCCCGCGACCTGCGCCCAGTTCCTGCCGCAGTCGGACGACTTCGCCGTCGACAACCGGCCGCCGGCCTATCGTATCCTTGACCTCGCGCCCGATGGCTCGGTGGCGACGGAGGTCGTATGGCTGGATCGATTCTCGAATCACGAGGTGAATGCCTCGGCCGACGTCGCCTGAGTCGCGCGCCACTCGCAGCGCTGCTGGCTGCGTTCGCGTCGCTGTGGCTGCTGCCGCCCGCGCTCGCGGATGGCAGCGGGGATGGCCTGGTCTGGGCCCTGCGCGGCGAGCACAACACCGTCTACATCGCCGGTTCAGTGCACCTGCTGCGACCGGACGGCGCACCGCTGCCGGCACCGCTGGAACGCGCC
Organism: Steroidobacteraceae bacterium; assembly: GCA_044340335.1. GTDB lineage: Bacteria > Pseudomonadota > Gammaproteobacteria > Steroidobacterales > Steroidobacteraceae > UBA964. Next base: position 1,578 of record JBIITU010000387.1, on the reverse strand, counting down.
TACCGCGACGCGGAGTCACTGTTGATGGAGATCGACCTCGACGATCTCGACCCGACCGCCGGTGCGCGCTTCACCGCAGCGCACGCGGTCTACGGCGCCGACCGCAGCCTGCGCGACGCCATCGGCGAGTCGCGCTGGCAGAAGACCGCGGACCTCGCGCAGCAGCTCGGCCTGCCGCACGCCGTGATCGAGCGTTTCGAGCCCTGGGCGGTGGCACTGCTGCTTTCGGTCGCGCAGCTGCAGCAGGCCGGCCTGTCGATCGAGGCTGGGGTCGAGCAACAGCTCGCGCGACGCGCGAGCGCCGACGCGAAGCCGATCACTGGCCTCGAGACCCTGGAGCAGCAGCTGCAGCTGTTCGATGGCCTCGACGAAGCCGCCCAGATCCGCTTCCTGGAAATGGCGGTCGACGATGCCGCCTCGGCGAGCGCCCAGCTGGACTCGATCGATGCGGCCTGGCGCGCCGGCCGCGAACAGGATCTCGCGCAACTGCTGCGCGACGAGTACGCGCGCTTTCCCGAACTGTTCCAACTCCTGGTCGACCGCCGCAACGCGGCTTGGATCGAACCGCTGCGGGCGCTGCTCACCCAGCGCGACGACGTGCTGGTCGTCGTCGGTGCGCTGCATCTGGTCGGCGACGGCAGCGTGATCGACCTGCTGCGCCGCGCCGGGCTCGAGCCCGAGCGGCTGCGCGCGAACTGAGCCGCCCATGCGCGCGTTCGCCTGGTTCGTCGGACTGATCCTGCTCGGCCTCGCCGGCATCGCCGCATTCGCGTGGCCGCTGTACGAACTGGTCACGCCTACGATAGACGCGCCCTTCCACCGCGTTGCGAGCCGCACGGGCATGCTGATCCTGCTGATCGGCTTCATCGTCATCGCGCGGCGGCTCGCGCTGTCCGACCGCGCCAGCCTGGGTTACGGACTGCCGCGTCGGCGCTTCTTCACCGAGGCCGGCATCGGACTCGCGCTCGGTGTCGCGACCATGCTGCCCATCGTTGGGATCATGATTGCGCTGGACCTGCGCGTGCTGCGCGCCGGCGTCACGCTGGATCTGGCCACGTTCGCGGACCTCGCGGTGCAGGGCCTGATGAGCGGCATCGCGGTCGCGCTGATCGAGGAGACTTTCCTGCGCGGCGCGATGCACACCGGCATCCAGCGCCAGTCCGGAGCGCGTCTCGCCGTGCTGCTGACGGCGCTGGTCTATTCATGGACACACTTCATCGGCAAATACCGGATCCCGGCGGATGAGGTCGGCCCTGGTAGCGGGCTTGAGCTGCTCGCCGGCAGCCTCGCGGCGTTCGGCGACCCTCTCAAGATCGCCGACGCCTTCCTGTGCCTGTTCGCGGTCGGCGTGCTGCTCGGCATGGTGCGCGCGCTGACCGGCAACATCGCCGCGTGCATCGGGCTGCACGCGGGCTGGGTCTGGGTCATCACTTTCGTGCGCGAAACCTCGGTGCGCGACGAGTCGAGCCCGCTCGCCTTCCTGCTGTCGAAGTTCGACGGCATGGTGGGTTGGCTGGTGCTGGGCTGGACGCTCGTGATCGGCGGCGCGCTGTGGTGGTACTATCGGCGCCGCGGTGC
>JBIITU010000331.1:0-4014 GCA_044340335.1 Steroidobacteraceae bacterium | reverse complement strand
GGCCTGGACGCAGCCCGTCGTGGTGCCCGTGAAATAAAAAGTTCTCGCGAACGTCACGGTTCATCCAATGCGCTGAAACACCGCAGGTTGTTAATGCATGTCCCGGCGTTGCAGGGCGACGCCGGGACAACGACAACAAGCAGCCAGGGTGAGCACAATGAAGAAACGCATGTTTGCGGGGGCGCAAGCCCTCGTATGGGGCGCGATTGTCGCGCTTTTCGCGACGGCACTGCCGGTCGGTGCGCAGGAGAGAGCCGATTCGGCAGACGCTTCGCCTGCTGCATCCGACGGTCTCGCTGAGGTCAAGATCGAGGGCCGACGCGTCACGGAAGAGATGTCGCAGACGGCCTATGAAGCCGCCAAGTTCGGCATCCAGGTGCAGCTGATCACCGCCGACGAGATCGATACCGGAGGTTTCACGAACTTCGGCGAACTGGCCTCGGGCCTGATCCGCGGCGCCAATATCGGTTACTCGCCGGACGAGGGTGAGTTCACGATCCGCATCGACGGCGGCTCGGACCGCGACACGCTGTTGCTGCTCGACGGCATTCCGACCTTCGATCGCGGCACGCCGCTCGAGGATCTGTGGGGTGCGACGGCGATCGATCCGCGCATGATCCAGACGGTCGAGATCCTGCGCGGTGGCCAGAGCCTCTACTACGGCGGCAACGGTGGCCTCGGCGTGGTCACGGTGCGCTACAAGGAGCCCGACGACGTGCAGAAGGGCGAGTTCGGCGCCTACTGGGGCTCGTTCAAGACGCGCGAAGTGTACGGCAATGTGTCGTACCCGATCGACGCCGCCGGCAACCACAGCGTGATGTTCTATGGTCGTTCCTACGAGAGCGATGCGCATGAACTGTTCAGCATCGACGCGTACAACGACGTCGTGCTCGAGCTGGGTGGCCGTCACGACTTCCCGTACACCTACAACCTGATCGGCAGCAAGTACCGCTGGCGGATGAACGACGTGACGACCCTGCGCCTCGGCGTCGAGCTCGCCACGGTCGACTTCCGCGACTCGTTCCCGAACGACCACATCTTCAACCTGAACTACACGGAGTATCCGAAGTTCAACGCGGCCTTCACGACCGAGTTCACCGATCGGATCAGCTTCGAGGCGGAGGCCTTCTACCAGGCGCCCACGCTCAAGAACTCCGAAGTGGACGCGCAGATCTGCCGCATTCCGCAGAGCGTGTTGAACCCGGCGAACGGTCGTCCGTTCACGGTGGCGTCGCAGTTCGAAGCGTATGCAGCCGCCAACGGCCTGCCGATCGGCTGCGTGACGAACCCGGAGACGAGCCCGAAGGCAGACCGCACCTCGCGGGATGGCTTCTATGTCGATGCCAGCGGCCGGATCCTCGGCACGCTGCAGAACCCGTTCCGCATCGGTGACGGCATGGGCTTCGTGATCCAGACGGTCGCGGGCAATGGCACCGGCGTGCCCGTCAAGGGCTTTGGCGAAGGCACCCAGTTCGAGGCGGGCTACACGGAGTACGGCGTCAACGCCCGTACCAAGTTCCGCTGGACCGACAACTTCGAGACAGTAGTCGGCGTGCAGAACGTCACGACCCAGGATGACTCGGCCGCGGTCTATGGCGTGTCGGACCAGAAGATCGAGTCGACTGGCATTTATGCCGACCTGCGCGCGAACTTCGACTTCCTCGAGGGCACGTCGGTCTCGGTGGCGGGCCGGCAGGACTTCAACAACATCTTCGACGATACCTTCATCTGGCGCGCTAGCCTGCGTCAGGAGTTCAAGGGCGGCTACTACTTCCGCGGCAGTGCGGGCACTTCGTACGCGAACCCGCGTTCGCAGGAACTCGGCCTGTTCGGCAATACGGTGACCAACCCCTCGCTGAAGACGCAGGAAGTGGAGACGTTCGGCCTCGGCGTCGGCATCAACGGCGACATCCGGGGCGGCACGTTCAATGTCGAGCTCGGGATGTTCGACACCGAGATCGCCAACCTGTTCGGCAACGCGCAGATCCGCAATGTCTGTCCGGGCGTCGACCCGACTCAGGTCATCAACCCGAACATCATCACGCCGACGGAGTTCTGCGCCGCGTTCCCGACCAGCGGCCTGTCGCCGCTCGACTCGGCGACGTTCAACACGCTGGCGAAGCAGGACATCCGCGGCTACACGCTCGATGTCTCGCTCGACCTCGACAAGTGGGAGCTGGATTTCAGCTTCACGAAGCAGGAGTCGCTGGAACCGAACCCGATCTTCGGCCTCCGCTCGGTCCGAGCGGACACCGGCCAGGCTCTGACGACGGTGGTGCCGGGCGAGGCCGGTGCCGACCGCTTCCGCCAGTCGGGCGAACGTCCGGAGTGGATGGCGTCGGCGCTGCTGTCGTACACGCCGAACGACCGCTGGATCATCTCGCTGAATCCGCGCTGGCAGGGTCCGGAGTACCTGTACGTGCAGAACAACGCGGCGCGCCTCGTGGACGCCGCCGGCAACCGCACCAATCCGGACGTGAACTTCGGCGACTACTTCGTGCTGAACGCGTCGGTGCAGCACTTCATGGGCGAGGACCGGCAGCACCGCCTGATGCTGCGCCTCGTCAACGTGCTCGACGAAGATTACTGGGAGCGTGGCGGTGCGACGGATCGCGCCTTCTCCCGCGCGGGTGTGCGCGGCGAGATTGGTCCGAACAACCCTGGCTACTTCTACACGTATGGCTGGAACGGCAAGCCGCTGTCCTACTTCCTGCAGTACGAGTACAACTTCTGAGGTCGGCCATGCTGAATCGCAGATTCTTCATGCTCACCACCGGCGCGCTGCTCAGCGCGCCGGTGCTGGGCGCCGGCGCACGCCGGTATCCGTTCACGCTGGGGGTCGCGTCGGGTTCGCCGCGCGCCGACAGCGTCGTGCTCTGGACGCGGCTCGCGCCCGAGCCGCTGGGCGGCGGGGGCATGCCGGACGGCACCGCGCTGGTCCGCTATCGCGTCTGCGCCGACGCTGCGATGCGCCGCACGGTCCGCGATGGTGTTGTCGAGACGACGCACCGCAAGGCGCATGCCGTGCACGTGACCGTGCGCGGCCTCGAGCCAGGCCGGGAGTACTGGTACCAGTTCAGCTTCGGTGAGGACGAAAGTCCGGTAGGTCGCACCCGGACGGTGGATCCGGCCGCCGGGGCGACGAAGCTCGCCCTGGCGAGCTGCAACTCGTACGAGTCCGGCTACTTTGCCGCCTACGGCGACATGGCGCGTTGGGCACCCGACTGCGTGATCCACGTGGGTGACTACATCTACGAGGGCGGGCAAAGCCCCGCGGTCGTGACGCGGCGTGTCGGCGCTGCCGAGTGGCGTTTCGAGAACGTCCGCCAGCACGACGGCCCGGAGATCGTCACGCTGTGGGACTACCGCAACCGCTACGGTCTGTATCGCAGCGATCCGCAGCTGCAGGCTGCGCATGCGGCGAGCCCCTGGATCGTCTCGCTCGACGACCACGAGATCGACAACAACTGGGCGGGCGACGTGCCGCAGGATCCGTGGGCGCAGACGCCGCTGGAGTTCAAGGTGCGCAAGCTCGCCGCCTTGCAGGCGTACTGGGAGCACATGCCGATCGAGCAGCCGCCGGAGTTGCGCGGCATCGATTCCGAGCTGCAGCTCTACGGCGCGTGGCAGTTCGGGCCGGCGCTGGTGCACCTGCTCGATACGCGCCAGTACCGTTCGGACCAGCCTTGCGGTGATGGCTTCCCGGGGCAACCGTCCTGCGACCAGCAGAACGATCCGACCCTGACGATGACGGGCGTGCAGCAGGAGCGCTGGCTGCTCGAATCGCTGCGCCGCTCGGATGCGCCGTTCAACGTCATCGCATCGCAGACCTGGTTCGCGCCTTATCGCTACAACCCGCCGGGCGAGCCTGCGCAGGTCAACATGGACCAGTGGGATGGCTATCCGCTGCAGCGGCAGCGCATCGTCGATGCGCTGGCGGCGAGCGTCAGGAACCCGGTGGTGATCAGCGGCGACTGGCATTGCGCGGCGGCGATGCGCATCCACCGCGATCCA
>JBIITU010000332.1:0-4014 GCA_044340335.1 Steroidobacteraceae bacterium | reverse complement strand
GATCGCGCGCCTCGCGCAGAAGGCGCGCGCCTCGGGCATCCACCTCGTGCTCGCGACGCAGCGGCCGTCGGTGGATGTGATCACGGGCCTCATCAAGGCCAACATCCCGACGCGCATCGCGTTCCAGGTGTCGGCCAAGGTTGATTCGCGCACCATCCTCGACCAGAGCGGTGCGGAGTCGCTGCTGGGCCATGGCGACATGCTGTACCTGCCGGCGGGCACCGGCCAGCCGACCCGCGTGCACGGCGCCTATGTCAGCGACCAGGAAGTGCACCGCGTCGTCGATGCGCTGAAGAAATCTGCGCCGCCGATTTACATCGACGAAGTGCTGAGCGGACCCAAGATGGCGCTGCCCGGCATCTCCGGTGAAGAGGGCATGGAAGGCGGCGAGGGCGCTGATCCTGAACAGGATGCGTTGTACGACGAGGCGGTCAAGATCGTCATCAACGAACGCAAGCCGTCGATCTCCTACGTGCAGCGTCGGCTCAAGATCGGCTACAACCGCGCCGCGCGCCTGATCGAAGCCATGGAAGCGGCGGGACTGGTCGGGCCGCTGCAGTCGAACGGCGGTCGCGAGATCCTCGTGCCGGCGCCGTCGGGCGATTGAACATGCGCCTGATCCGCTCCTTCGCCTTGCTGCTGTGTGCAGGCCTGCTCGCCATGGCGCAGGCCACCGCGCAGGCACCTGCGCGGGCGCCGGCAGCAGCGCCGGCCACGGCGCTCGATCGTTATCTTGCGAACCTCGCGACGCTGCGAGTGGATTTCGTGCAGCAGCTCGAGGACAGTCGCGGTCGCCCGCTCGAAGCGGTGGCCGGCACGCTGACGGTGCAGCGTCCCGGGCGCTTTCGCTGGGAAGTGCGGCCTGCCAGCGCTGCGGATCAGACTGCCTTCACGCAGCTGATGGTCAACGACGGCCGCAACGTCTGGTTCTACGATCGCGATCTCGATCAGGTCACGGTGCGACCGGCGAGCAGTGCACTGACCGCGACGCCTGCCATGTTGCTGTCGGGTACGGTCGAGTTGCGGCAGGCATTCACGTTGACGGCGGCGCCGCGTCGCGGCGGACTCGACTGGGTCGTCGTCAAGCCGAAACGTTCGGACGCAGAGTTCAACGAAGCACGACTCGCGTTCGCCGGCACCGAACTGCGGCGCATGGAGCTGCGCGACAAACTCGGCCAGATCGCTGTCATCGAGTTCGGCAAGGCCACGCGCAATGGCGCCATCGCGCCCGAGATGCTGCGCTTCACGCCGCCTGCCGACGCCGACGTTATCGGCAAGCCGGCCACCTGATCGTGCGGCCGCTGCGCTGGGGAAACTTCTGGCTCGCCGCCGGAATCGCGGCGATGCTGCTGGGCGCTTATCTGGCGCTGCGACCACCCACGCTGCTGCTGCCCGCCTCCATGAGCGACAAGCTCCAGCACGCGCTCAGTTACGTTGCCATGGGCTTGTGGTTCGGCGCGCTGTTCCATCGCCGTCACCTGTTGTGGGTCGCGCTTGCGCTGTTCGCGTTCGGGTTGCTGATCGAGGGCTTGCAGGATGCGATGCCGTTCGGTCGCGCCGCGGAGTGGGGCGATGTGGCCGCGAACAGCAGTGGCATCGTCATTGCGATGCTGCTGACTCGCTTCATCGAACCCTCGTGGATGCAGCGCCTCGAACGCTGGGCGGGCAGGGCCTGAGCATGGCGGTGCCTGTCGCGCGCGAACTTGCCCCGCTGGCGGACCGGATGCGGCCCCGCACGATCGACGAATTCGTCGGGCAGGAACACCTGCTGGGCGCGGGCAAGCCGCTGCGCCGCGCGATCGAGACGGGCGGTCCGCACTCGATGGTGCTGTGGGGGCCGCCCGGCACTGGCAAGACGACGCTGGCGCGACTGATCGCGAGCCGCTCCGACGCCGACTTCATCGCGCTGTCGGCGGTGATGGCGGGCGTCAAGGACGTGCGCGCCGCGGTCGAGCGCGCGCAGCTCGCCGCGCAGCAGCACGGTCGGCGCACCGTGCTGTTCCTCGACGAGGTGCACCGCTTCAACAAGGCGCAGCAGGACACTTTCCTGCCGTTCCTGGAGGACGGCACGCTGGTGTTCATCGGCGCGACCACCGAGAACCCGTCGTTCGAGGTGGTCAGCGCGTTGCTGTCGCGGGCGCGAGTCTATGTGCTGAAGTCGCTGCAGCCTGCGGATCTGGCGCAGCTGCTGACGCACGCGCTGCACGATTCAGAACGGGGTCTCGGCAGCGAGAAACTCGAAGTCGACGCCGACGCGCTCGAGCTGCTCGCAGTCGCGGCCGATGGCGATGCCCGTCGGGCGCTGAACCTGCTGGAGATCGCCTCGACGCTCGTCGACGAGCGCGACGGCCGGCGCGTCATCACGCGTGCCGAGGCGGCAGAAGTCGCATCGGGCAGCCGGCGACGCTTCGACAAGGGCGGCGAGCAGTTCTACGACCAGATCTCGGCGCTGCACAAGGCAGTGCGCGGCACTGATCCGGATGCGGCGCTGTACTGGTTCTGCCGCATGGTCGATGGTGGCTGCGACCCGCATTACCTCGCGCGGCGCTTCGTGCGCATGGCGGTCGAGGATGTCGGTCTCGCCGACCCGCGGGCGTTGCAGCTCGCGATCGATGGCTGGCAGGCCTACGAGCGCATGGGCAGCCCGGAGGGCGAGCTCGCACTCGCCAACGTGCTGGTTTATCTCGCCTGTGCGCCGAAGAGCAACGCCGTCTACAAGGCCTATGGCGCGGCCATGGCCGATGTCGAGAAGTACGGCACGCTGGACGTGCCGCTGCGTTTTCGCAATGCGCCGACGAAGCTCATGAAGGAGCTGGGGTACGGCAGCGGTTACCGTTATGCGCACGGCGAGCCTGATGCCTACGCGACGGGCGAGCGTTACCTGCCCGACGAAATGCCCGACCGCCGCTACTACGAACCGGTCGCGCGCGGCCTCGAGCTTCGGATCGCCGAGGCGCTGGCGCGGCTGCGTCAGAAGAAGCCATGAGCGGCTTCGCGCCATGGTTTGCCGTCGCGGTCGGCAGCGCGGTCGGCGGGGTGCTGCGCTACGGTGCGGCGCGACTGTGGCCTATGGTGCCCGGCGGCTGGCCGCTCAGTACAATGGCGGTAAATCTGATCGGCTGCCTTGCGATCGGCGTACTGTCTGTCGTGCTCGCCGCGCGGGAGACTGCGCCTGAGGTTTCGCGGCTGTTCTGGATGGTCGGCGTGCTCGGCGGCTTCACGACCTATTCGACGTTCGCGATCGAAACCGTCTTCGTCGCCGAGTCCGGTCAACTCGCCCGCGCGGTTGGCTATGCTGTCGTGACGCTTGCAGGTTGTGTTGGCGCAGCCTGGCTGGGCCGATCGATCGCCGGCCACTGGTACTGACACAGGAAGATTCAACGTGCTCGATTCCAAACAACTGCGCGCCGATCCCGATGCCGTCGCTGCCAACCTCGCGCGGCGCGGCTTCCGACTCGATGTCGACGCGTTCCGCGCGCTCGAGGAGCGGCGCAAGCAATGGCAGGTCGAAGCGGACCGACTGCGAGCCGAGCGCAACGCCGGCGCGAAGGCGGTCGGCATGGCGAAGGCCAAGGGGCAGGACGTCGCGCCGCTGCTGGCTCGCGCCGAGGCATTGACTGCCGAGCTCGCGACTGCCGAGACCAGCCTGAATGCGGTGCAAGCCGAGGTGGACCAGTGGCTGCTCGAGCTGCCCAATCTGCTGAGCGCCGATGTGCCGGATGGCGCCGACGAGAACGCCAATGTCGAGGTGCGTCGCTGGGGCGAACCGCGCCAGCTCGACTTCACGCCGCGCGATCACGTCGACCTCGGCGCCGGATTGGGCGGACTCGACTTCGAAGCGGCCGGCCGCATTTCCGGTGCCCGCTTCGCCGTGCTGCGCGGCGGTGTGGCGCGCCTGCATCGCGCGCTCGCCCAGTTCATGCTCGACCTGCACACCGGCGAGCACGGCTACACCGAGGTGCAGGTGCCGTATCTCGTGTCCGGCGCGGCGCTGACCGGCACGGGTCAGCTGCC
>JBIITU010000330.1:0-4065 GCA_044340335.1 Steroidobacteraceae bacterium | reverse complement strand
TCCTCCAACGGCGACTACAGCATCCTCGAGCCCACCGAGGCGGCGCTGACGCTGAACTGGCGCTTCGCAAACGGCATCACGCTGACGTCAGTCACCGGATTCAGCGAGTACACGCTCGATGAAGGCTGCGACTGCGACTTCACCGGCGCGAACACGTTCACGGCCGGCATCACCGAGGACTATGACCAGTTCAGCCAGGAACTGCGGCTGACCTCGGCGAAGGACCAGACCGTCTCGTGGATCGCAGGTGCCTTCCTGCAGAACTATTCGCTGGATGAATCAGACTTCATCTTCATCCCGAGCAACAGCCTCGTCGGGCCGCTGCTGAACGGCAACCAGGCGCTGCCGATGGGCTCGGGCACGGCCTTCCTGAACACGCGCAACCCGCGCGTATTCAAGCAGGACAGCGACATGTTCGCCGTGTTCGGCCAGGCCACCTGGAACATCAGCGATGCGTTCCGCATGACGGCGGGCGCGCGCTGGGCAACGGAAAACAAGACGGGCTCGCGCGTCACGCGGTTGACGACGGCCGGCGGCGTCGACTTGCCCGCGGGCCTCATCGACGCGCTGTACAACGCGGTATTCCGCATCCAGCGCCATTCGGTTCGCGGCGAGCGCACGGAAGACAACTTCCAGCCGCTGGTCAACGTGCAGTACGACTTCGGCAATGACTCGATGGCGTACCTTTCGTGGGCCAAGGGCTTCAAGTCCGGCGGCTTCGACGCGCGCTCCAACCAGGCGCCGCCGACCGGCACGTTCGAGTACGAGCCGGAGAAGGCGAAGTCGTGGGAACTGGGCGTCAAGACACGCATCGGCAACGCCGCGGAAGTCAACGCGGCGGTCTTCTTCACCGACTACGAAGACCTGCAGACCAGCGCGTTCGACGGCAGCCTGGGGTTCAACGTCGGCAACGGCAGCGCCGAGGTCAAGGGCATCGAGCTCGAAGGCCGCTGGCAGGCGACCCAGGGCCTGTTCCTGTCAGGCTCGGTCGCGTGGCTGGACTTCGAGTGGACCAAGTACGACGGCCAGTGCTACTTCAATCCGCCGGCGTCGCTGCTGAGCACGCGCGTGCCTGGCAACTGCAACTACGATGGTTTCACGAACCAGTTGGCGCCGGAGATCACCGCGGTACTGAGCGCCGAGTACACCTGGCAACTCGGCAACCTGGAGTTGCGCACGGGCCTCGACGCGACCTACTCGGACGACTACCTGATCTCGCTGACGCTGGATCCGAATGCGACGCAGAAGGCATATACCAAGCTCAACGCCCGCGTTGCGCTCGCTGGCGCCGAAAAGAAGTGGGAGCTCGCGCTGGTGGCTCGCAACCTCACTGATGAAAAGGTGCTGAGTTATGCCGGTGATTCGCCGCTGGCCGGCAGCATCTTCGGTGCACGCAGCTACTATGGCTTCGTCGATCCGCCACGCACGGTGGCGATCGAGGGTTCGTTCCGCTTCTGAGCGGCGCAACCTCCCTTGACGAACAGGCCCGCGCGACGCAAGTCGCGCGGGCCTTTTTCATGACCGAAGATCCAAACGGCGCAGCGTGGCCGCAGGGCCGCGCCGCTCAGCCGCGCTGGTCGAAGCGACGACCGACCATCGCCGCCGCGATGTTGACCTTCTGGATGTCGATCGCGCCGCCGGCGATGCCCCAGCCCCAGGCGTCGCGCAACCGTCGCTCCATCGGATAGTCCTTCGAGTAGCCGTAGCCGCCCATCAGCTGCACGGCATGACCGCAGACCTCGCGCGCGATCTCGTTGGCGAAGCACTTCGCCGTCGACGATTCGATGATCGACGGCAGTCCGTCCTGGGCGTTCGACGCCGCGCGCCAGATCAGCAGCCGCGCCGCATCGACGCGGATCCGCATTTCCGCGAGACGGATCTGCACGGCCTGGAAGTCGACGATGGGCTTGCCGAACTGATGCCGCTCCTGCACGTACTCGACGACATCCTCGAGCGCGCCCGAGGCCTGCGCCAGCGCCATCGTGGCGTTGCCACAGCGCTCGAGGTCAAAGGCTTCCATCAGCTTCTTGAAGCCGCCGGCCGGCACGACGATGTTGTCCACGGGCACCGAGCAGTTGTCGAAATACAGATCCGACGACGGCACGCCGCGAAAGCCCATCAGCTCTTCCTGCTTGCCGAAGGTCAGACCCGGTGCATCCTTCTCGACGAGGACTGCACCAATCCCCTTCGCGCCGGGCGCGTCCGACATCCGGCAGTAGACGACATAGGCGTCGGCATGGCCGCCGCCCGAGCACCAGCGCTTGGTGCCGTTGATCACGACGCGATCGCCGTGGATCTCGGCGCGGGTCGTCAGGTCGGTCAGCGCCGACCCCGCCTGCGGTTCCGACATCGACACCGCCACGACCATCTCGCCCGAGCAGACCTTGGGCACGACGCGCTGGCGCAGCGACTCGCTCGCGAAGCGCTCGATAGCGCGCACCGGACCGACGCAGGACTCGAACACCGGGAAGGCGATGGCCGAGGAGATCTTTCCGAACTCCTCCAGCACGATCAGCGCCTCGAGGTTGCCCAGCCCGAGACCGCCATAACGCTCGGGCACGTTGATGCCCAGGAAGCCCTGCGCGGCGAATTCCCGGATCAACTCATGCGAAGGCGCGTGCCCCGTCGTCTCGAGTTCCTTCGCGAGTGCCGGCAAGCGCTCACGCGCGTAGCGCCGGGCGGTTTCCTGCAAGGCCTTCTGTTCATCGGTCAGTCTGAAATCCATGCTGCATCCTCAAGCCCGCGGATCGGGCGTCAATTCGTTGCGATACTGTTCCGCGCGTCGCCGGTAACTCTCGGCGGCGCGGGCCATCATGGCCAGATCGCGCGTCGAGACTTCGCGCACGATCTTGCCGGGCGACCCCATGACGACCGAGCCATCCGGGATCTCCTTGTCGGGCGGCACGAGCGCGCCGGCGGCGATCACGCAGTTGCGTCCGATGCGCGAGCGGTCGAGCACCATTGCGCCGTTGGCGATCATGCTGCCATCGCCGACGGTGCAGCCGTGCAGGAAGGCGCGATGACCGATCGTCACGCCGGCGCCCACCACCACCGGCACGCCGGGGTCGGTGTGGATCACGGTGCCGTCCTGGACGTTCGAGCCCGTGCCGATCTCGATCCACTCGGTGTCGCCGCGCAGCACGCAGTTGAACCAGACGCTGGCACCGGCGAGCAGCCGCACCCAACCGATCACATCGGCCGACGGCGCGACATAACTGTCGGCGGCGAGTTCGGCGCTGCGACCTGAGATCGAGTAGATCAAGACTTCGCTCCTGGGCGGCGGGGACGCTACTCTAAGGCAATGAATACCGGAACGTCAGCCAGCGCCGCCGCCCCACCTGCCTCCGCCACGCCCGCAGACTCAGCGGGTGTCGCGCGAGGCGTGCTCCATGGCATTCGCGTCCTCGACTTCGGACGCTATGTCGCGGGCCCGTATTGCGCGACGCTGCTCGGCTACCTCGGCGCCGAAGTGATCCGCATCGAACGTCGCGATGGCGGCGAGGACCGCTATATCGCGCCCGTCACGCCGCAGGGTGAAGGCGCGGTTCTGCTGCAGACCGGCTGCAACAAGCTGTCACTGACGCTGGACCCGGCCAAGCCCGCTGCGCGCGAGCTCGTGCAGCGCCTGGTCCGTTCCGCCGACGTCGTCGTGGCGAACCTCCCACCGGCCGCGCTCGTCTCGATGGGGCTCGACTACGAATCGCTGCGCGCCATCCGCCCCGACATCATCCTCGTGACCCAGAGCGCGTTCGGCGACCGCGGCCCATACCGCGATCGCGGTGGCTTCGACGGCGTCGGCCAGGCAATGTCGGGCGCGATGTACATCACCGGCACGCCAGGCGCTCCGGCCAAGGCCGCGGCCCCCTATGTCGATTACTCCACGGCAGTGCTGTCTGCCGTTGGCACGCTGGCCGCGCTGATGCACCGCACGCAGACCGGCGCAGGCCAGCACGTGCAGACCGCATTGCTCGGCACGGCGCTCGCGGTATTCGGCTCGCACCTGATCGAGCAGGGCGTCACCGGCATCCATCGCGTCGGCAGCGGCAACCTGGTGCAGACCTCGGC
>JBIITU010000329.1:0-4068 GCA_044340335.1 Steroidobacteraceae bacterium | reverse complement strand
TCTCGGCCAGTGCGGCGAATGGCGCATGCCGCTCGATCAGACGCTCGCGATTCGCGCGCAGCAGCGCCTGCAGCAGCGCAGCGCGGGTCGCAGGCTCCGTCGGCAGGGGTTCATCCCCGAGACAGGCGAGCACCGCATCGCCCAGCGGCGCGCCCCGGCCGAGGTGCGCCGCGATCCGCTGCGCGTACTCGTCGATCTGCTCGAGCAGCACCGGCGTGAAATTGACGACCGCGCGCGCGCCCGGCACCTGTTCGAGGTGCGCCGCCATGTCGACGTAGTCCTTGATCGCGTGCAGGTAGGTCCACGGCAGCACGTACTCGCCGGTGAACGCATCGCGATACTGCGGCTGGTGCATGTGCCACAGGATGGCGACCGCCAGCCGCGGCGGCGCGGCACCAGTCGTTGCCGCGGTGCTCACGGCGCGCGCAGCATGTCGGCGGTCACGAGCACGACGCCGCGCTCGCTGACATTGAACCGTTCCGCATCGGCCTTGGCATCGACGCCGATGGTCGTGCCGTCCGGGACGTCGCAACCCTCGTCGATGACGGCGTTCTGGATCACGCAGGATTTGCCGACGTGCACGTTCGGCAGCAGCACCGCGCGCTCGATGCGCGAGCGTTCGTCGATACGCACGTTCGAGAACAGCAGCGAGTTGCGCACGATCGCGCCCGAGACGATGCAGCCGCCCGACACCACGGCGTTGATCGCCATGCCGCGCCGGCCGTCTTCATCGAGCACGAACTTCGCCGGCGGCTGCTGCACCTGGTAGGTCCAGATCGGCCACTCCTCGTCGTAGATGTTCAGCTCGGGCTTGACGTGCACGAGCTCGAGGTTGGCTTCGTAGTAGGCGTCGATCGTGCCGACGTCGCGCCAGTAATTCTGCGCGCGCGTCTTGACGTCCTGGAACGGATACGCGAACACCTGCAGGGCATCGATCGCCTTCGGGATGATGTTCTTGCCGAAGTCGTGCTGCGAGGTCGGATCGGCCGCGTCTTCGAGCAGCAGCTTCTCGAGCAGCCGCGTGTTGAAGACATAGATGCCCATCGACGCGAGCGACATGCCGGGGCGATTCGGCATGGGGTCGGGCACGGCGGGCTTCTCGGCGAACTTCGTGACGCGATTCCACTCGGTCGTGGTCATCACGCCGAAGGCGCGCGCCTCGGCGCAGGGCACTTCGACCACGCCCACGGTGATGTCGGCGCCCTTCTCGACGTGGTAGGCGATCATCGGACCGTAGTCCATCTTGTAGATGTGATCGCCCGCGAGCACGAGCACGTGCTTCGGGCGGTGCGACAGGATCAGATCGAGGTTCTGGTAGACGGCATCGGCGGTGCCCAGATACCAGTGACCGCCCGTCTGCTGCTGCGCCGGCACGACTTCGACGAACTCGCCGAACTCGCCGCGCAGGTAACCCCAGCCGCGCTGCACGTGCTGGATCAGCGACTGCGCCTTGTACTGGGTCAGCACCGAGATCTGCCGGATGCCGGAGTTGACGCAGTTCGACAGCACGAAATCGATGATGCGGAACTTGCCGCCGAACGGCGTCGCGGGCTTGCAGCGGTGTGCGGTCAGTTCGCGCAGCCGCTCGCCGCGGCCGCCGGCCATGATGACGGCCAGCGTGCCGCTCGTGAGTCGACTGACATAGCGCCCGGACGAGGCGCGGGCCGGTTGCTTTGGACTCAAGGACAGGCTCCCTGGGCTGGGTTCTGACACTATAGCGGCATGCATGGATGGCGTCCCGAGACCTGCGCACGGTTCGAGGCTGACCTGCGGCGCCTGGCCGAAGGTCGGCAGCATGATCCGCATGCGCTGCTCGGCCATCATCGCGAGTCCGGCCTCGATCGCTTTCTCGCGCACATCCCGGCGGCAACCGACGTCGTGCTGGAAGGCATCGGACCGCTGCCGCGCATCGCCGGCAGCGATTTTTTCGCCCTCGAGTCGGTCGCGCCGCTGACACTCGCGCCGCGCTGGCGCCTGCACTGGCGTGACAGCCACGGTCACGCACGCACGCAGGTCGATCCCTATTCCTTCCCGCCACTGAGCAACGCCGACGACCTGTGGCTGTTCAGCGCCGGCAGCCACCAGGACGCCTGGCGATTCCTGGGCGCGCACGTGCGCCGCGTCGACGACGTCGACGGCGTGCTGTTTGCGGTCTGGGCTCCCAATGCCGAGCGCGTCAGCGTCGTCGGCCCCTTCTGCCAGTGGGACGGGCGGCGCTATCCGCTGCGCTCGCTGGGCGTCAGCGGCGTCTGGGAGCTGTTCGTGCCCGGCATCGGTGCCGGTGAACTGTACAAGTTCGAGATCCGCCATCGCGGCAACGGCCAGGTCGCGCTGCGCAGCGATCCGTATGCGCGCGCAGCGGAACTGCGCCCCGCCACGGCCTCCGTCGTCGCTGCGCCGACCGCGCATCGCTGGGGCGATGGCTCATGGCTGACGCGGCGCGGCGAACGCGACTGGCTGCACGCGCCCATGTCGATCTACGAAGTGCATCTCGGCTCGTGGCGGCGCCGCGGCGACGGTGGCTTCCTGAGCTATGGCGAACTGGCCGACGCACTGATTCCCTACGCGCTCGAACTCGGCTTCACCCACCTCGAGCTGCTGCCGATCGCCGAGCATCCGCTCGACGACTCCTGGGGCTACCAGGTCACCGGCCACTTCGCCCCGACAGCTCGCTTCGGCGCGCCCGATGGCCTGCGCGACTTCGTCGACCGCTGCCACGCGGCCGGACTCGGCGTGCTGCTCGACTGGGTGCCCGGCCACTTTCCGCGCGACGCGCATGGCCTCGCGCAGTTCGACGGCGAACCGCTGTACGAGTACGCCGATCCGCGCAAGGGCGAGCACCGCGACTGGGGCACGCTGGTGTTCGACTACGATCGGCGCGAAGTGCGCTCGTTCCTGATCTCGAGCGCCTGCTACTGGCTCGAGGAATTCCACTTCGATGGCCTGCGCGTCGATGCCGTCGCGTCGATGCTGTACCTCGACTACGGCCGCAGCGGCCTCGACTACGCGCCCAACCGGCTCGGCGGCAACCAGAACCTCGAAGCCATCGAGTTCCTGCGCGAGCTCAACGCCGTCGCGCACGCGCGGTTTGCGGGCGCCGTCGTGATCGCCGAGGAATCGACCGACTGGCCGATGGTCAGCCGTCCGACCCACGACGGCGGGCTCGGCTTCTCGATGAAGTGGAACATGGGCTGGATGCACGACACGCTAGCCTACCTGCACGAGGATCCGCTGCATCGCGTGCATCATCATGAGCGCCTGACCTTCGGCATGATGTACGCCTACAGCGAGAACTTCGTGCTGCCGCTGTCGCATGACGAGGTCGTGCACCTGAAACGCTCGCTGCTCGGGCGCATGCCGGGCGATGCGTGGCAGCGCTTCGCGAACCTGCGGCTGCTGTTCGCGTGGCAGTGGTGCTTCCCCGGCAAGAAGCTGCTGTTCATGGGCTGTGAATTCGGCCAGCCGACCGAATGGGATTTCCGCAGCGCCCTGCCCTGGCACCTGCTCGACGATGCCGCCCATGCTGGCGTGCGCCGACTGGTCGCGGACCTGAATCACCTGTATCGCGACGATGCGCGGCTGCACGCGCGCGAGTTCGAACCCGCGGGCTTTCGCTGGCTGAGCTGCGACGACCGCTGGCACTCGGTGCTCGTGTTCGAGCGCCGCCAGCATGCGGATCAGCCAGGCCTGATCGTCGCGCTGAACTTCACGCCGGTGCCGCGCCACGCCTACCGGATCGGCGTGCCGCATCGCGGCCGCTACCGCGAGATCCTCAACACCGATGCCGGCAGCTACGGCGGCAGCAACGTCGGCAACCTCGGCACGTTGCAGACCATCGACGAGCCGTCGATGGACCAGCCCTGGTCGCTGGACCTCGCCCTGCCGCCGCTCGGCGCGCTGGTACTTGCGCCCGAGCGATCGTAGCCGCGCGACCGTCGCCCTACAGGCGCCGCATCAACCCGAGTTCATACGGCTGCGCGAGCAGCTCGTGCCACGGATAGGCGCAGATCTCGGCACGGAACTGACCGCAGGACGGGGCGGATGCGTCGAGCGCGAACACGTGGGCAC
>JBIITU010000031.1:0-15599 GCA_044340335.1 Steroidobacteraceae bacterium | reverse complement strand
ACCGGCACCCAGCGCCGAGCTCGCGACATAGCGCATGTGCTCCGGCACCGGGTTGTCGATGAACACGTTGCCGACGGCCTGCTCGCAGACGTTGCTCGCGGTCACCGTCCACACGACCTCCGAGCCCGGCACGACCTTCGCAGCTGGCGCGAGTCGCTTGACGCGCTCGCCCTTCTCGTTGAGTACTTCCTCTTCGGTCTGCGCGACCGTCTTCAACGAGATGCAGCCCTGGCCCGCGGCCGGCCCCGGCGCCTGCGCCGGATCCGCAGCAGCGACGCCACGCGCCGTGCTCAGTGCCGCGATCGCAGCGATCAGAATCAATGTCCCCTTCTTCATGTTGTGCTCCTTTTTTCTGTCGAATCGAATCAGTTGATCGTCACGTCGAACACCAGCGTCTGCGGACCGCTGGCCTGCGTCAGGTCGCCGAGACTCGCCTGCACGGCGGGCGCAGGCGACGTCGAGTAACCGCCGGCATCGGCATCGGCCGTGCTGTCGGTCAGCGGGTTGCCGTTGAACGTGATGCTGCCCGGCACGAACGTCGTGTTCGCCGGAATCGGATCGCGGAAGCTCGCGCCCACCGCAGTGCCGGTGCCAGTCGCCGTGACGACGACCTGATAGCGGATGCGCGCACCCGGAATCGGCCGCGCGCCACCGAACGGATCCGTGACCGTCGAGGTCTTCACCGCCGTCAGCGTGATGTCCGCGACGACGTACTGACCCGTCGCCTCGCCGTCGGCGCCGGTCGTGCCCAC
Organism: Steroidobacteraceae bacterium; assembly: GCA_044340335.1. Classification (GTDB taxonomy): domain Bacteria; phylum Pseudomonadota; class Gammaproteobacteria; order Steroidobacterales; family Steroidobacteraceae; genus UBA964. The sequence goes on along the minus strand of JBIITU010000031.1, from coordinate 14,847 downwards.
CACTGCATCGGTGCCGCCGGGACCCTGGCCCGCAAACACCGTGCCGGGGGCACCCGTGCCGGTCAGCGCGTCGGCTTCGAGCTGCGACAGGCCGCGCGCGCCGTTCGCAAGACCGGTCGGGATGTTGTTGACGACCAGCACCGTGACGAAGGTGTCCTGCAACAGCACCGGGTCGTTCGCGCCGGGCGTATATGGCGTGTCGGCCGGCGTCAGCGTGCCGCTGCCATCCGTATCGAAGTAGATCGACGGGGTTGCCGGTACCGGATCGAACTCGTCACCACCCAGAACGCTGGTCAGCGTCAGGCGGAAGCCCTCGGAAGAGTTGCCGGTGTTGGTCAGGCGATAGACCAGCACCTGGTTGGCCGCGCCCGGACTCACGGTCGTGGTCGCGCTCTGCAGCGTCACGACGACATCGAGCACTTCGGCGACCGTGACCGCCACGGTGTTCGATGCAGTGGTCACCGGCGTCGCGCCGATGGTGTAACTGACCTGGGCCGTGTTCTGGATTTCGGTGCCCGCGACGACGCCGATGGCGGCGGCGGGATTGGAAACGCCCCAGAGCGCAAGCAGACTCAGGGCGAGCAGGCCGCGGCGGGCCGGCAACGACGTCGACAGGTGCATCACGATAGACTCCCGACCATGATTGAGGTCGGCGAGAACTCTAGGGGCGTCCCTGAATACGTCGTGTGACCATAATCACAGGCAAGGCGACGCTTGACCGCGTTCGGCGACATGTTTCGCCACCGCCGCTGTTGTTCGTGACCCGGCTCACGTTTCCGGGCAGCGTTCGGGCCTCAAGTTCCGGGGGGAAATGACGATGGCCAGCCGCACACGCAGACCAGACCCGTCGCGAAAACGCCGCCCGACCCGCAACCGCGGCGGCGCCAGCGCCGGTGCCGAAACCGTCGGCATACCGGACCAGGACGGCTTCGTGCCTCCTCCCGGCGCGTCGCCGGACAGTGCCGACTCCAGCGCCAGGATGAACACGGCCCAGGCCGAGGATGCGGCCGACGGCATCCTCGGCGCCAACCCGCTGCTCGGCCTCGACAAGGCCGAGATCCTCGACGCCGCGCAGCGCGCGCTGCGGCTGGCGCTCGGCCGCCCGCAGATGCTGCTCGAGGAAACGGTCGGCATGGGCCGCGGCCTGCTCGACGTGCTGCGCGGCCAGTCGGAGGCTGCGCCGGATCCGAAGGATCGGCGCTTCAGCCACGAGATCTGGCGCAAGAGCGGCTACTACCGGCGCCTGATGCAGGGCTTCGTCGTGTTTCGCGATTCGCTGAACCGCATGCTCGATCGCGCCGACGCCACCCCCGAAGATCGCGAACGCGCCCGCTTCCTGCTGTCGATGCTGACCGAGGCGTTCGCGCCGACGAACTCGCTGCTCGGAAATCCTGGCGCGGTGCAGCGCCTGACTGAAACGCGCGGCCGCAGCCTGCTCTACGGCGCGCAGAACCTGCTCGACGACCTGCTGAACAACGGCGGCATGCCGCGCCAGGTCGACGAGCGCAAGTTCCAGGTCGGCAAGAACCTCGCACTGACACCCGGCGCCGTGGTGTTCCGCAACGAAGTGTTCGAGCTGATCCAGTATCGGCCGGCGACCGCCCAGGTGCGCGCGCGACCTCTCGTGATCGTGCCGCCGCAGATCAACAAGTTCTACATGGTCGATCTGGCGCCCGGCCGCAGCTTTGCCGAGTACGCGGTCGCCGAAGGCGTGCAGCTGTTCTGCATCTCGTGGCGCAACCCGACCGCCGCGCAGCGCGACTGGAACCTCGAGACCTACCTGCGCGCCGCGCAGCAGGCGATCGGCGTCGCGCGCGACATCACCGGCGCCGACAAGGTCAATGTGATGGCAGCCTGCGCCGGCGGCTTCACGCTGGCGACGCTGCTGGGCCACATGGCCGCCGTCGGCGATGACTCAGTCGCGTCGGCAACGCTGCTCGTGACGGTGCTCGATACCGACTCGCCGACCCTGCTCGGCCAGTTCGCGTCGAAATCCGGCATCGCCGCGGCGATCCAGCGCTCGCGCAGCAAGGGCGTGCTCGAGGGCGAGGAGATGGCGCGCGTGTTCGCCTGGCTGCGGCCGAACGATCTGGTGTGGATGTTCGTCGCCAACAACTGGGTGCTCGGCAACCGCCCACCCGCCTTCGACATCCTGTACTGGAACGCCGACAACACGCGCCTGCCGGCGGAGTTCCACGCCGACCTGCTGCGCCTGTTCCTCGAGAACCCGCTGCGCCACCGCAACCGGCTCGAGGTGCTCGGCAGCAAGATCGACATGAAGAAAGTGAAGATCCCGTTCTACCTCGTGGCCGGCATCACGGATCACATCACGCCGTGGGAGGCCTGCTACGCAACGCGGCAGATCATCAAGGGGCCGATGACTTTCGTGCTGTCCTCGAGCGGCCACATCCAGAGCATCGTCAATCCGCCGTCCAACACCAAGGCGAAGTACTACCTGAATCCCAAGCTCGACCTCGAGGCACCGCAGTGGCTGGCATCGGCCACCGAACACAGCGGCACCTGGTGGACGCACTGGAGCGAGTGGCTGGCCGAGCGCAGCGGCGACGAACGCGCTGCACCGCGTGCACTCGGCAACGCTGCCCATCCCGCCACCGACCCGGCGCCCGGGCGTTACGTCCACCAGCGCTGATCACCTGCAGGAGGACGAGCGTGCACATCGCGACAGAATCCCCCGACACCGCGCGCGGCGCATCTGCAGCCCGCCCCGCTATCGAGTACATCGATGTCGACGGACTGCGCCTGCGGGTCGCCATCCAGCCCGGCAACGGCCAGGGCACGCCGCTGCTGATCTTCAACGGCATCGGCGCGAACTTCGAACTGGTGTTCCCGTTCATGGCGGCACTGGAGGGCATCGAGATGATCATCTTCGACATCCCCGGCATCGGCCGCTCGGAGATGTCGTGGCGGCCGCGCCGCTTTGCAGGGCTCGCCACCCTGACCGCGAAGCTGCTCGACCGGCTCGGCTATCCGGAAGTGGATGTGGCCGGCGTCTCCTGGGGTGGCGCGCTCGCGCAGCAGTTCGCGCGCCAGTACTCGCACCGCTGCCGCCGGTTGATCCTCGCGGCCACGTCCGCGGGCGCGTTCATGATTCCGGGACGGCCGAGCGCGCTGTCGAAGATGATCACGCCGCAACGTTACCTGTCGCCGAGCTACATGCAGCGCGCCGCGGGCTCGATCTACGGCGGCGAGGCCCGCCGCGATCCGGGCATCATCACCGAGCACACGGCACGCATCATCGCGCCGCGCTTCATGGGTTATCTGTATCAGCTCGCGGCCGGGGCCGGCTGGACCAGCATCCACTGGCTGCACAAGCTCAAGCAGCCGACGCTGGTGATGGCAGGATCAGATGATCCGCTGGTGCCGCCCGCGAATGCGCGGATCCTGTCGCTGCTGGTGCCGAACAATCGGCTGTTCATCGTGCCCGGCGGCGGGCACCTGTTCATGCTGCATTCGATCAGCAAGGTCGTACCGGTGATCCGCGATTTCCTGGAATCGAAGGAACCGATACGACCCCGCTGGCACTAGCGCCTGTTCAGGCCTTGCGACGCCGCCGCGCGAGACCCATGGCCGCCAGCGCGGCACCGAGCAGACCCAGCGTGCCCGGCTCCGGCACGGCCGTCGTGCGCATCGAGCGGAACACGAAGTCAGATTGATCCGTGCAGCGCGTTTCCGTGCCGCACAGGCCCGGCGTCGCGAACATGTCGAAACCGCTGATGGCGCTACCACCGAACGGGTCGGCGTTGACCCACAGCCCCGAACCGCCATTCCACAGGCCCGACGACGTCCAGCTGCCGCCGCCGTTCCACAGCGAACCGCCGCCCATCAGGGCAGCCAGCGTGAAGGTGCTGTTGCTGCCATCGGCGAAGTTGACGCGGAACGCCGCGCGCTCGAGATAGTCCGCGTATTCCGGACCATCGAACAGCAGACCGATAGTCAGGTCGTTGATCAGGCTGTCAGCGCCCAGCTGCACGCGGATCATCTCGCTGTTGCCACCGTTGGCCGTCGAGTACCAGTCGATCTCGGTGTTGCCCTGGCCGTTGACGCCGAGACCCGTGCCGACGCCCGGGATGGACTTGGTCGCGAGCGTCGCTGCCGCAGTGGCTTCGGTGTTGCCGTAGGCCGTGAAGGTCGCGCCGCCCGCCGAAGCGGACTGAGCGCCGGTGGCGACGTCGCTGGCCGTGATCAACGCTGCCTGGGCGAGCCCGCTGGTGCCGACACCGAGGGTGACGACCGCCGCCAAAGTGATCCACTGCTTCATGTAATCCATCCTCAGAGCCCAAATGGGCTGGTTGCGTGGAACAAAGCAGGGTTCGTGCCACAACGAGAAACCCTTTTCTGATCAGTTACTTGAGAATCCCTATTCACTTATTTCTTGATGCCGTCGTAAAGCGCACCGACGCCGCCCTCGCGCGGGCTTGACCCGCTCTCAAAGCCTGTTATGATGCAACGCACCAATTGGTGCAACGCACCATATCAGGAGATCGCTCATGAACCTGCAGGAACGCCTTTTCGAAGTCACCGCCCAGGCCCGCGACCAGGCCGATGCCTATGCCCGTCAGGCTGCGGCAGCCACCCGCCAGCGGATCGACCGTACGGCCGATCAAGTCGAAGCCATCCAGACCCCAGTCAGCCAGCTGGTCGATGCCGGCCTGAAGCTGAACCAGATGTCAGCCGCCTACGTCGAGCGCTTCGTCCGCCAGCAGAGCGACATCGCGCAGGCGCTGATCAAGGGCGGTGCCCGCCAGCTGCGCACGCTGGCCGATGCGCGTTCGCCGCGTCAGGCTTTGCAGCAGCAGGCAGCCGCGCTGGACGGCGCCCGCGACCGCGCGACCGCCGCACTGCGCGAAACGTGGACGCTGGCCGCCGACGCTGGCCGCGACGTCGCCGCGCTGGCCGAGACCACCTATGCCACGCTGCGCGCACCCGCGCCCCGGCCGGCCAAGGCCCGCAAGGCCGCCGCGAGCGCCCGTCCGGGTCGCGCCAAACGCGGTACCAGCGGCCGATCGCGCAAGGCTGGCGCAACGCGCTGAGCGCCCCGCGGCCCCGCACGGGGCCGGTGGGTCCGCCGCTGACGGCGGTGGCGGGGGACGTCAAGCCCCCGCCGCCTGCCCTGCGGAACCGGCGGGTGGATTTTCCGCTAATGGAACGCGCTCCCGTAGGCGTCTGGGGCGACGCCGCTATACTTCTGGGCTTTCCGTTACCCGCCCAAGGACCGCTGATGGCCACCGCACATCCCCTGCCGCTCCCCCTGCCCCAGATCTCCGCTGCCGTTGCGCAGTGGGTCGAATCAGTCCGTGCGCTGACCCAGCCCGCGAACGTGCAGTGGTGCGACGGCTCGGATGGCGAATACCGCGAGCTGATGCAGCTGTTGCGCGAGCGCGGCGAACTCCAGGACCTCAACCCCGAGACCTTCCCGGGTTGCTCGCTCGCCCGCTCGCATCCGTCGGACGTCGCGCGCGTCGAGCACCTCACGTTCGTCTGCACGACGAACCGCGACGACGCCGGTCCGAACAACAACTGGATGGCGCCCGCCGAGGCCCACGCCAAGATGCAGGGGCTGTTCGAGGGCTGCATGAAGGGCCGCACGCTGTATGTGGTGCCCTATTGCATGGGGCCGATCGACTCGCCCTACTCGCGCTGCGGCGTCGAGATCACCGACAGCGCGTATGTCGTCATCAACATGGCGCTGATGACGCGCATGGGTCGCCCCGCGCTCGAGCGCATCGCGCGCGATGGCAGCTTCGTCAAGGGCCTGCACTCGACCGGCGAGCTCGATCCGAACCGCCGCTTCATCATGCACTTCCCCGAAGAACTGTCGATCATGAGCTTCGGTTCGGGCTATGGCGGCAACGCACTGCTCGGCAAGAAGTGCCACGCGCTGCGCATCGCGAGCTACCAGGCCCGCAACGAAGGCTGGCTCGCCGAGCACATGCTGATCGTCGGCCTGCAGAGCCCCAAGGGCGAGACGCACTACATCGCGGCCGCCTTCCCGTCGGCCTGCGGCAAGACGAATCTGGCGATGCTGATCCCGCCCGGCTCGATGCCCGGCTGGAAGGTGTTCACGGTCGGCGACGACATCGCCTGGCTGCACCCCGGGCCGGATGGTCGCCTGTACGCCATCAACCCCGAAGCCGGTTACTTCGGCGTCGTGCCGGGCACCAACCCCAGCACCAACCGCAACGCCTACGACATGATCCGTCGCGACACGCTGTTCACCAACGTCGCGCTGACGGCCGACAACAGCCCGTGGTGGGAAGGCCTCGACGACGGCAAGCCGGTCACCGACTGGCAGGGCCGGCCCTACGATCCGAAGAACGGCCCGGCCGCGCATCCGAACTCGCGTTTCACGGTGTCGGCGAAGCAGAACCCGGGTTACTCGCCCGAGGCGGACAGCCCGCGAGGCGTGCCGCTGTCGGCCATCGTGTTCGGCGGACGCCGCCGCGGCGTCGCGCCACTGGTCTATGAAGCCCGCGACTGGACGCATGGCGTGCTCGTCGGCTCGTCGGTCGCGTCGGAAACGACCGCCGCTGCGATCGGCGCCGTCGGCGTCGTGCGCCGCGACCCGATGGCGATGAAGCCGTTCTGCGGCTACAACTTCGCCGACTACTGGACCCACTGGCTCAACGTCGGCGCGAAACTCAAGCACCCGCCGAAGATCTTCCACGTCAACTGGTTCCGCCGCGATGCCGCCGGCAAGTTCCTGTGGCCGGGCTTCGGCGACAACCTGCGCGTGCTCGCGTGGATGCTCGAGCGCTGCGCCGGCCAGGGCGGCGCGACGGACACGCCGATCGGTTACCTGCCGCGCGCCGCCGACCTGAACCTAGCCGGGCTCGACATCGACCCCGCCGCAGTCACGGAACTGCTGTCGGTCGACCGGGCACTGTGGAAGGAAGAAGCGGCGGCCATCCGCAAGGACATGGCCGACTACGGCTCGCGGGTACCGGCAGTGCTGGTGGCCCAGCTCGATGAACTGGAGCGCCGGCTCGCCGCCGGTTGAGCTCGCGCGGCTCTGCGCCGGCTATTCGTCGCAGCCTGCTCTGCGCAGCCTATTCTTCGCAAAGATAGCGGATCGTCAGCGGTGAATCGGCTTCGGGCACGCGCCCGAGGCCGATCATGCCCTCGCCGCGCAGCTGCATGCTGTCGCGACGCACGAACGATTCCTCGCCCGCAGTCGATTGCACGAACGTGCCGTTGGTACTCTGGTCGATCAGCACGAACTTGTCGCGCGACACTTCGATGCGCGCATGCAGGCGCGAGATCAGGTTGCCCTTGACGACCAGATCGCTGTCTTCGGCGCGGCCCATGACGATGTTCGGCCGGGTCTCGTCGACGACCACCTCAGCCTGGCCCTGCAACCGCAGTCGCAGCCGGGCCGCTTTCTTGGGCGACGCCGCCGCGCCGATCGCGATCTGCGGCAGCATGCTCGTGACTTCGTGGGGCTGCCAATGCACCTCGAACAGCGCGACCTCGTTGCCCTGGCCGCGCAGCGTCGCGACGTCGATCTGCCGCACCGAGGCCTTCCAGTCCGGCGACAGCTGCGACACCGTCGCGGCGGTCGTGACAATCTGGCCGGCTTTCGCCTGGCTCGTCATGCGGTTCGCGGTGTGCACCGTGGAGCCGAAGACATCCCGGTTCTCGAGCACGACCGGGCCAAAGTGACAGCCGATCCGGATGGCCACCGCGTGCCCGTCGATTTTCAGCTGCGAATGCGCCGCGATCTGCTGCTGCATCTGCGCCGCCGCGGAAAGCGCGTCGTCGGCGGAGGGAAAGGTCGCCATGACCTCATCGCCCATGGTCTTGATGACCGTGCCGGCGTTCTTCTCGGTGGCCCCCCGCATGACCTCGATGCAGGTCGCGATCATGTCGCGCGCACGCACGTCTCCCAGCAGCTCGAACAGGCGGGTCGAGCCGACGACATCGGCGAACAAAACGGCGACTTCTATATCTCGGGGCATAAAGGCAAGCGACTGCCAGACCTGAAAGTATAGCCGACTCGCACCGCCCCCGGTCAGTGACCGAAGCGCTCCGCCGCCTGGCGCAACAGCTCAGGGCCGGCCCCAGGCTCCCGAGCGCCCTCGGACAGCAGGCGCCGATAGTCCCGCGCGCCGGGCGTGTGGGTCAGCAGACCCAGCATGTGGCGCGTGATCGAGGGCAGTCGCTCGCCGGCGACAAGTTCGCGCTCGGCGTAATCCGCCATGGCCAGCAGCACCGCACGAATCGATACGGGGCGACCCGCAATCTCCGCGAGCACCAGCGGCCGGTGGTAGGCCTCGCGCCCGAGCATCACGCCATCGAACTGTCCGAGCAGCGTCTCGACTTGCGCCGCCGTGCGCACGCCGCCGTTGACCACCACAGGCAGCGGCGCGAACAACTCCCGAACGCGCGCCGCGATGTCGTAACGCAGTGGCGGCACCTCGCGGTTGTCCTTCGGCGACCAGCCGCCCAGCACCGCCTTGCGCGCGTGCACGATCGCGACCTGCGAGCCCGCGCGGGTCACGGCCTCGACGAAGCCATGCAGCGCGGCTTCGTCGGCGGCGTCGAAACGCTGCACTGCCTGTGCGGTATCGGGTTCGCCGCCGACCACCGTGCCGATGCGCATCTTGACCGTGACCGGCACATCCACCGCCGCGCGCATCGCCGCCACGCACTCGGCAACGCGCGCCGGTTCGCGCATCAGGCAGGCACCGAAGGAGCCGCGCTGCACCTTGTCGCTCGGACAACCGCAGTTCAGGTTGATCTCGTCGTAGCCGACCTCCGCGCCAAAGCGCGCCGCGCGCGCGAGATCGTCGGGTTCGCTGCCACCCAGCTGCAACGCGACCGGATGCTCGGCAGCGTCGTAACGCAACAGCCGCTCGCGGTCGCCCTTCAGCAGCGCCTGCGCTGTGATCATCTCGGTGTAGAGCAGCACATCCGGCGAGATCTGCCGCAGGAAATAGCGGCAGTGACGGTCGGTCCAATCCATCATAGGCGCCACAGCTATTTTGTGTTTATTATCAGACACTTATTTATTTATAACTACATTTCGCCACGATTTAGATTGCAATTCACCAAGGCGAGGATAACAATCCTCCAGCACACCTCGCCACGCTGGAATGCAGTGTACTACCGACTCGTCGCCGACAAGGTTCGCGCTGCGCTGGCAGATACCAGGGTCGTGCTGATCGCCGGCCCACGGCAGTCTGGCAAGACGACGCTCGCGCAGACACTCGCGGGTCCGCAACGTCCGTACCTCTCGCTAGACGACCCAACGACGCTCGCTGCTGCACGCAGCGATCCAACCGCCTTCATCCGCGCTCTCGACACCGCCGTGATCGACGAAGTGCAGCGGGCTCCGCAGCTGCTGCTGCCCATCAAGCGCAGCGTCGATACGGACCGACGCCCCGGCCGTTTCCTGCTAACAGGTTCGGCCAATCTGCACGCGTTGCCAAAAGTTGGCGACTCGTTGGCTGGACGCATCGAGACGGTGGAGCTTCTACCGCTCGCGCAGTGCGAGATCCACGAGCACCGCAACTCGTTCCTCAACAGGGCGTTCCAGGGCAAGCTGCCGACCGTACGCTCGCCTGTAATCGGCACCGAGCTGATCGATCTCGTATTGGCCGGCGGCTACCCGGAAGCGCTGACTCGCTCAAGCGATGCACGTCGGCAGAAATGGCTGCTCGACTACGCGCGCGCAGTGGTCTTGCGCGACGTGCGCGATCTCGCGCCCGTGGATCACGCCCGGCAACTACCCCGACTGCTTCGGCTGCTCGCCACCCATAGCGGACAGCTGACGAACTACTCGGCGCTCGGTGCCGCACTGAACCTGTCGCATCTGACGGCACGCAAGTACGTCGACCTGCTCGGTCAGCTCTATCTGGTACGACTGGTGCCTCCCTGGCACAGCAATGAGATCAGTCGCATCATCAAGTCGCCGAAGGCGCACTTCCTCGACTCAGGCCTGATGGCTGCGCTGCGCAATCTCACCGCCGCGCGCATCATGGCTGATCGGAGCTTGCTGGGCGCGCCGCTCGAAACATTCGTGTTCGCGGAACTGGCCAAGCTGGTCGCAGCGCACGGTGAGCCGCTCGAGTTGTTCCACTTCCGCGACCATTACGGCACCGAAGTCGACATCGTCATCGAGGACACCGAGGGTCGCATCGTCGGCATCGAGGTCAAGGCGAGCGCTACGGTCACGGAGCGCGACTTCAACGGTTTGCGCAAACTGCAACATGCGACAGGGAAGAGATTCGTGGCCGGGTTCGTGCTGCACGACTCGGACACGATCGCCACCTTCGGTCCGGCGCTGACGGCCCTGCCGGTCGCCGCGGTGCTTTAGCCAGATCAACTCGTCATGGTCGGCTTTCAGTCCCTAGGCTGGCACTGCTGGCGCCGACCCCGCTTCGTGATGACAACTGCTGGGCGCGAACCGACTCCGGAAGATGATGGCGGATGGATGGCGGATTGATCGCGTTGCTCGGAAACTCTGTCTAAATCCTCGACCCCGATCAGGCCATCGTGGCGGACTGGCGCCAGGTAGACGCCACTCGCTCAGGCCGCGTCCGTGCCGCCCTTCTTTACGCTGACGATCCGAGTCGAGTGCCCGAACCAGCCTGCAACCATAGACTTGTTACGCCGGCTGATCGGCACCTTGAGGTCGTTGGAGAGCAGACATGACCACTCGCTACCGTTCTTGACTATCTTCACGATGGCGCGCCGCGCCACCCAGTGCGCTCGATGGATCCGGAGGCCGCCCTCACCCATGGCCTCGGCTGCCACCTGTAGCGAGCCAAGTATCATGCAGCGCCCGCGATCGGTGTAGACATGCAGATAGTGAAGATCCGAGGAAATGGCGAGCACGTTGGTGCCCAAAGCTTCCGGCAGCTCCGCCAGGAACTTCGCGCGCGCGGCTTCGGCGTACCGACTCGCCTCCGATTTGTCGAGATCGGTCGGTTGGGAGTCGGCGTCGTCGGGGTCGGGTGAATCGCTGTGGGATCGGCGCGACACCAGAAACGGCAAATTGATGATCATCCAGAAGCCAAGGACTTCCGGTGCCGATTCGAGGAACTCCGCGATGATCGCCTGCCACCAGCCGAAACCAGCGAAAACGTCGAGCCACTCGTCGCCGTCGTCGATCGGTTGTAACGACGCGGGCAGCACCTGCTCCACGACAACCCCAGCCGGCGCGAGCAGCAGCGCTCCACCGAGGCCGGCCGCGAGCAGGGAAACCCACGCTGGCAGTCGGTTCATGATCCGCGGCAGCACCATCCAGCTGGCGCAATAGAGGGCGGCGAGCGCGAGACCGACGTTGATCCCCCAGAACGCGATTCGCTCTGGCAGCCCCAGCCCGCGGCTCGCCTCCGGCTGCAGCATCACCAGCGCAACGACGAGTAGTCCCCCGACGACTGGGATGGACCGCGATAGCGGCCACAGGCCGAAAACCGTCCCATTGCTGACTATCGTGATGCGATCCATGGTCAGGCGCCCTTCTCGCTACCAAGAGTACTCGAACGTAAGCCCAAACAACGGGAGGCTTTCCTCCTCCTCCTCGATCGTCTGTCCGGTAAGGACGTTGAACTCAGATGGCAGCCCCGAAGGTCCGCCGTAGACGTTCAGGACATCCAGAAACACGACTACGTCCACCGGCCCGACAGGGCGCCGGTAGTCGACTCGGAAATCGAGCGCGTGGAATGCACCCCCGCGACCGACGTTCGTCTGCGTGATCTCCTTGGAGAAGCGCAAGGGCCGATTCGGCGCGAGCACGTCGCTGTACGCCGTGAAGCGATCCGCCGGCTGACCGGAGCCGTATTTCCAGCGTGCCGCTACCTGCCAGCGCTTGTTGATCTCCCAGCGTCCGCCGATGGCAGCGAATTGCTCGCGGTTGAAGTCCCAGTCGTACTCGCCTCGACCGTCCCTGTCGTCGACGCGATAGCGGTTCCACGAGTAGACGAAGTCCGCGGCCCAGCGATCGGCGAACGCGCGCGTCAGTACGAGGTCGATGCCCTGATTGCGGCCCTCGCCGGCGTTGGTGATCCGGCCACTCGTTCGGCTTCCTTCCACCAGCCGATCATCGATGCGCTGCGCATAAGCATCGACGAGCAGGTTCCACTTGTCGGCGATCCGGACTTCAACGCCGGCGCCCAGGTGAGTGAGCTTCTCGTTCTTCAGGCGGAAGTTGGCAGGGTCTGCGGCGCGCGCGAGATTTCGCGGCGATTCGTAGAACACTCCGGTCGTTGCAGAAAGGCGCACGGACGGAGATAGCGCGTAATTGAACGCGACGCGCGGGGACACCAGGTTCTGGTCGCTGAAGCTGTCGGAGTCAAGGCGCAGTCCAGTTCGCAGGCTTGCACGTCCCCAGTCGAATACCTGTTCGCCGTAGAGCGCGTAGTTCGTCTCCTGCTGGCGATAGGTCGAATCAATGTCGGCGGGCTGCAGCACGATGTAGTTGGCGCCGGGCGGGCGCGGGTCACTGGATTCATAGATGAACCGGATCCAGTCCTCGCGCAGTCGGGTCGTGTATGCAAGGTCCACGTTCATCACATGCAGGCCAGCTGAGAATCGCCCCCAGGCGTTACCCATCTTCACGTCGCTACGCCAGCCGAATTCAGAGTCTTTCTCGGTCACCGTGAGCAGCCGTTCCCGGACGGGGATGAGATTGGCAGGGGTGCCATCCGGCACGAGGTCCGGATACGCCTCGCCCTCGGCTGAGGTCTTGTCACTGGCCCTGAAGTAGACACGATTCGTCCATTCCGCGTCGGTGCCAATGACCCGCCGCCAGGTTGCCCCGAGCAGCATCAGGTCCTGCTCGTCATTCTGCAGGGAAAGGTCTTCGATGCCCTCCTCCTCTTCCTTGGCCGCAAGGATGTTTTCGACGTTTCTCTCGTACTCCTCCGGCGCGAAGATCGCGAGGAACTCGAACTCGTCGTCGTTCCGCAGACGCGTCTTTGTCTTAAGGATCACATCTGTGGACTGCGGCGCGCCCAGATCTTCGACGCCGATGGTTTCGAAGAACCGACCGAAGTCGAAGCTACGAGCCTGCAGGAACAGCGAGGTGCTTTCATTGAAACCGCTCGGCCCTTCGTACAGCACCTCTACGCCGGCAAGGTCGACGCGTAGGCTGCCAACCGCAGAGGGGGTGCCGCCAGCCACTTCGAACTGCAGCAACGAGGCCTTTCGACCGCCGAACTCGGCACTCCAGCCCCCGGGCGAGAATTCTGCGCCACTCACTGCGTTGGGAGCGAAGATGGAGTAGCGACCGCCATTGACGATGTCGTCCTGCTCCCCAAGCGTTTGCTCAAAGTGCACGACCTGCTGGAACGGAAAGCCGTCGACGAAGATCATGTTGTTCTTCGGTCCATGACCACGCACCGAGAAGCTGGCGAACTCCCCGTTCGACACGACGCCGGGGAGGCCGACCAGTGCGCGCATAACGTCGCTCCCGCTGCCCGCGGCATTGCGCAGTTCATCACGTGTCAGGTAACGATCGGCGGCAGAGCCACCGGGATCAGCCTTCCTCGCCCGCGCCGTGACGACGACCTCCTCGAGGGACTCGGAGCGCGGCAGCAGCTCGAATCGCAGTTGCCCCGTCCGACGGTCGATGACCCGGACGGCCGGCTCGACACCCGGCACATACCCGGCTGCGGAGGCACGAAACGTGTAGAAACCGTCCGTGAGGCCCTCGAATGAGGCGGCCCCGTCCGAGCCCGTCGTCGCTGTTTTCTCTGTGCCATCCCGGGCGTCGGCAGTCACTGTGACACCGGTCAACGGCCGACTTGTGACCGAGTCGACGACGCTGACCGACATCCCCCCCGCATACGCGACACCCGGTAGTGCGGCGAGCAAAGCGACCCGCCACACGCGAGGCTGGAGCAAACGGGCGAATCGACGATGAAACATAGGTTGTCCTCATTTGAAACCGTCCCGATCAGCCCTCACCATACGAATCGATGAATCAGGCGCAACGCCCGGTTGAATCAACGGCGTCGAAACTTCACCAACGGTCTCGATGACGCTTCGATGGCACAAGCGGTAGACCGGCGCTCCGCTATCCGACCCGCTCGATTCGCCACGCAAGATCTATCCCACCGACGGATTCTTCAATCCGGGGACGCAGCGGACTGCGGCGGCCGGCTCGCCACAATGACCCAACCATCCCAGGAAACGGTCGGTCACGTAGCGAGGGGGGATCTTGGGTCCTCGCTGATGCTCGGCAAACTCCAGCGACAACGGCTGGGAACGCGGACCGAGCTCGTTGACAATGGCAGATGGAGGCCTGAACGATCCCGCGGCATGAGGCGCTGATAGTTCTCGCCACTCAATGAATTGAGCGAGTTGCGGGTCATCGGCTCAAGCTAACAGGACATACCCCCGCAAATCGCGTTCTGGCATCGCTCGCTGGCAACCACGTTCCGGCGTGCGGTGGGCCAGCTTACCCACGGGGAATGCCCGTACCCTGCCCAGTTGTTTGGGCCGGAGCAAGAAATTGCGGTGACTACCAATTCAACGAGAAGGTTCGAACGCCGGCGCCAACCGAATACATAACGCCGCAACGCTTAGGCTCAACCGCAATCACCTCATCGCGGGTTGAACTGCGCGACAAAGGTTACCAGCGAGTTTCGGCCTCGATTCCGAGGCGACGTAAAGGCGACGAAATGTCTGGCGCTCTTCCAAGTCATTGATCCGAATTGCGAGATGATCGACTACGATCCAATCCATCATTGGAGCGACCGAGACTTTGGCGACCCTAGCAGTCATGCCGTTCTCGCCGAAAAAGCATATTTTTCCAGTACTTTTGCATCGTGCTGTTTCAGCGACATTCCCGGGGATTCAGTGGTGTTTATCGGTTGCAGA
>JBIITU010000327.1:0-4084 GCA_044340335.1 Steroidobacteraceae bacterium | reverse complement strand
CATACGCATTGAGGCCGATCCAGATCTTCAGATTCTGCGCTTCCCGTTGCAGCCGTTCGGTGATGGGCCCGGGAATCTCGATACATGCCTTGTCGATCCACTCCGCGGCGCTCTCCTGCAGCGGAAAGCCGGTCAGGCAGAACTCGGGGTACAGCAGCAGTTGCCGCCCGCCGTCGCGCGCGACGCCACGGGCCAGCGTGATCCAGCGGTCGATCGAGCGGTTCATGATCACGAGCGCTTCGTCGCGATTGCGGGCGCTGTTGACGAGGTTGCAGTAGACCTGCATGCAGGTCGCGCGCCAGGGCTGGATCATCGGTCCTCCGGGGTCGGACAAGGTGCCGCCCCAAAGATAACCGCGCGCAACCGGGAGTGCAGCGGCGGCGTGCGATGATCCACGCAGCGAATGGTCGCGGTGCCGGCACCACGGGCGGGCGGCACCGCGCCTAGAGTCGATGCGTTTGATCAGAGCGGGGACCTAGATGCTGCGTTTCATCTCGGTGCTGGTTGCGGCCGTTTGCGCACTGACAAGTGTGGCGGCGTGGTCGGGTGATGCGCCTGCGCCCGCGGCCGAGCCGCCGCGAGTCTCGGCCAAGGCGCTCGGCGTGCATCGCCGCCTGCTGACACTCGATACCCATCTCGATACGACCATGCACCTGGCGCGACCGCGCTGGAGCATCGTCGAGCGGCATTCGCGCCGCACCGATCCTTCCCAAGTCGACCTGCCGCGGATGCTGGACGGCGGTCTCGACGGCGGCTTCTGGGCGATCTACCTGGCGCAAGGCCCGCGCACGCCGGAAGGGCATGCGCGCGCGCGTGACCAGGCGCTCCGCATCACCTTGCGGTTGCGCGAGATGGTCGCGCGGCACGCTGACCGATTCGAACTTGCGCTGACCGCGGACGATGCGGCGCGCATCGCCGCCCGTGGCCGCAGCATCGTCTATCTGTCGATCGAGAACGGCTACCCGCTCGGCCAGGACCTGACGCTGCTGCGGACGTTCCATGACTTGGGCGTGCGGATGTTCGGGCCAGTCCATTTCGCCAACAACGAACTCGGCGATTCGGCCACTGACCCCAAGGGCCCGGAGTGGGGCGGTCTCAGTCCGCTCGGCCGGCAGCTCGTCGTCGAGGCGAACCGGCTCGGCATCGTGCTGGATGCGTCGCATGCCTCGGATGCAGTGCTCGACCAGATGCTGGAACTCTCGCAGGCGCCGATCATCCTGTCGCATTCGGGGTTCAAGGCTGTCTACGACCATCCGCGCAACATCGACGACGAGCGGCTCCGCCGCATCGCCGCCGCCGGCGGCGTGATCAGCATGAACTCGCTGCCCGCCTACCTGCAGCGCGTCGACGTGCCGCCCGAGCGGGCCGCCGCGCTCGCGCCGCTGATGCGCCGCTTCATGAACTTCAGTGAACTCACGCCCGAAGTCGCGGCGCAGTTCGTGGCCGATCGGCAGGCGATCGACCGGCAGTATCCGGTGCGACCAGTCGACTTCGACGACTTCATGGCCCACCTGCTGCACGCGCTCAAGATCGTCGGGCCCGAGCACGTCGCGATCGGTCTCGACTGGGATGGCGGCGGCGGCGTGATCGGCATGGACGACGTCACGCAGATACCGCGCATCACCGCGCGCCTGCTCGAGCAGGGTTACAGCGAGGCGGAGATCGGCAAGATCTGGAGCGGCAACGTGCTGCGGGTGTTGCGCGAGGCCGAAGCGACGCGCGACCGTCTCGCGCAGGCGCAGCGCTTGCACGCGCACATCCTGAATCTCGATGCGCACGCCGATGTGCTGCACCCGGACTCGCGGACGCAGTACGTCGTTGCTGGCGCGCGTTCACGCATCGATCTGCCGCGACTGCGTGAGGGCGGGATCGATGCCATCACGCTGGCCGTCGCCGTCGGGCCGGGTCCGCGCACGCCGGCATCGCACGCCGCAGCGCAACGCGAGGCGCACGAGCGGCTGGCGATCATTCGCAGCTTCGTGGCCGACAGCGCCGGCGTCGCGGAGCTTGCGGCCAGTGCCGCTGACATCGAGCGGATCGCCGCCGCCGGCCGTGTCGCCGTGCTGCCAGCGTTCCAGAACGCGCGCATCCTGGGCGGCGATGTGGACGCCATTGACGCCTGGTATCGCGACGGCGTTCGCGTCTTCGGCTTCACGCATGTCGGCAACAACGAGTTCGCCGATTCCTCGCGACCGACGCCGCCCGAGGGCGACCTGCACGGCGGCCTGTCGCCGCTGGGCCGCGAGGCCATCGCGCGCCTCAACGATCTGGGCGTCAT
This sequence comes from Steroidobacteraceae bacterium, assembly GCA_044340335.1. GTDB lineage: Bacteria > Pseudomonadota > Gammaproteobacteria > Steroidobacterales > Steroidobacteraceae > UBA964. Next base: position 1,806 of record JBIITU010000327.1, on the reverse strand, counting down.
CATCGATGTATCGCAGTTGACCGCCGCCGGCGTGCAGCAGGTCGTGGCGCTGAGCCGCGCTCCGGTCGTCGCCTCCCACTCCGCCGCGCGGGCGCTGCTCGACCATGCACGCAGCCTCGCCGATGCCGAGATCGACGCCATTGCAGCGCGCGGCGGACTTGTCTGCGTGCCGCCGTTCAGCGGCTATATCGCGCCGCTGACCGCCGACCTGCCGCAGCGCGTGCGGGTGTTGCGGGCCGAGTTCGGGCTGGGCGACGACTTTCCGCCCACGCTCGCGGGTTACGCGAGCGGTCTGCAGACTTTGCCGCGCGAGCGGCAGGGGCCGTTTCTCGCGCGGCTCGGCGGTTTGCGGCCGCGCGCCACGGTGCGCGATTACGTCGATCACCTCGAACATGTGATCAAGCGCGTCGGCGTGGAGCACGCCTGCATCGGCACCGATTTCGATCATGGCGCCGGCATCGGCGGATTCGATCATGCCGGCGAAGCCGTGAACGTCACGGCGGAGCTGCTGCGGCGCGGTTACCCGGAAGCGGCCATCGAGAAGATATGGGGCGCTAACTTTCTGCGGGTGTTCAGGGTCGTCGAGTCAGCGGCGAGAGATCGACATGAGTAGGTGGCCAGAAGCACTTGCGCTCTCGAGCGCGCGTAACGCTGACCTTGGGTTCAGCACTGCTGGCGCGGAACCGGTTGCCCGAGGCGCGCCGCGTGCTGGCGCCACTGGCTTATGCGCCCCACAACAGCGGCGCGAGTGCCACGGCCCGCGACATGCTCGACTCGGCTGCACGCACCGAGCCCTGAAGCCGCCCGGTCGACGCCGGTTGCATGGGCGGCGCCCGCGTCGCTGCAGTACCATTCTGCGTAACCATGCAGGCCTCGATCGTCACCAATCTGCTGCTGCCGCTGGCCCTCGCCATCATCATGCTCGGGCTGGGGCTATCGCTGACGGTCGCGGACTTCCGGCGGGTGGTGCGCTATCCGCGCGCTGTGCTGATCGGCCTGTTCACGCAGACGGTGATCCTCGTCGCCGGTGCGTTCGTGATCGCCAAGCTGTTCGCGCTGAGCCCGGAACTGGCCGTCGGCCTGATGCTGCTGGCGGCGTCGCCCGGCGGACCCTCGGCCAACATCTACAGTCACCTCGCGCACGGCGACGTCGCGCTCAACATCACGCTGACGGCGGTCAACAGCGCGCTCGCGCTCCTCACCCTGCCGCTGATCGTCGACGCCGCGATGCAGTACTTTCTGGGGCAGGACCAGTACGTGCCGCCGCCGACCCGCAAGGTGATCGAGGTTGCGGCGCTGATCGTTTTGCCGGTCGTGCTGGGCATGGGCCTGCGCGCGATCTGGCCGCGGTTCGCATCGAGCCTCGAGCGACCGATACGCGTGTTTGCGGTGCTGGTGCTTGCGTCGGTGGTGCTGGCTGCCATCGCGTCCGAGTGGGCGAGGCTGCCGGGTTTCATCGCTGCCGTGGGCGCCGCCTGCCTCGCGTTCAATCTGGTGAGCATGGCGGCCGGCTACGGAGTGCCGCGGCTGCTGCGCCTGCCGCGCGACCAGTCGATCGCCATTTCGATGGAGATCGGCATCCATAACGGCACGCTTGCGATCTTCATCGCGCTGAACGTGCTCGGCAATCCGACGATTTCGATTCCTGCTGCGGTCTACAGCATCATCATGTTCGTGACGGCCGGGGTCTTCACGTGGTGGCTGAATCGACAGCGCTGACATGCGCCTCGGCTTGGCGGGCCAAGCGAAGGGAAAACACGTCGGAAATGGCGCTCCCTACGGGATTCGAACCCGTGTTACGGCCTT
>JBIITU010000326.1:0-4114 GCA_044340335.1 Steroidobacteraceae bacterium | reverse complement strand
GCCATCTTACGCATCTTTGTCTCCTTTGCGCTCCGGCTCGGCGCCTTCGCCATAGTTGTAGTTGTAGCCGTAGTAGCCGTAACCCATGTAGGCCTGCGCCCGGGTTCTCACCATCGCGTTGAGCAAGACCTTCACGTTGACGTCCTCGCCCAGCAAGTCGACGGCCTGTAGCACCGCCTGTTGCGGCGTCGACTCGGCGCGCACGACCAGCACGACCTGCCCGGCAAGCGGCACCAGCGCACGCGACTCGGTAGTCAGCAGCAGAGGCAGCGAATCCACGACCAGCAAACGGTTCGGCACTGCGAGGAGCTCATTGACCACCTCCTGCATCCGGCTGCTCGCGAAGTACTCCGTAGCATTAGCGTCGGTGCGGCCGGCTGGCAGGACAGACAGGCCCTCGATGCTGGTCGAGACGACCAGCGACTCGACATCCACCGATCGATCGGCCGCCGCATCCAGAAGCCCCTGGCGGTTCAACAGGCCGAACACGCGGGTCAGGTTCGGCTTGATCACATCGGCATCGACCAGTACGACGGTGAAGTCCGGTTCGAGTGCGAGCGAGAAGGCAAGATTCGCGGAAGAGAAACTCTTGCCCTCGCCCGGCAGCGCACTGGCCATCAGAACCATCCGATTCGCGCTGCCCGCCTGGATCTCCGACAGCAAGCGCCGCTTGATGTGCCGGTACTCGGACGTCACCTGGCGCTGCTGGTCATGCGGCGCGAGCAGACCGGCAGCGTCGAGCAGACTGTCCGTCACCAGCAGTTCAGGTGCCTCGACACGACGAGGTGCCGGATCACGCAGCGGCACGGTCGCCGCTGCTGCCGCGAACCCTGCCACCTGTCCGGCCGCTTCGGCGCCGACCTTCAGGCCAGCGCCGCTGATGGCGGTTGCCGCGCCGTCACGGGCCTTGTTCAACGCGCGTTCGATCAGGCTCATTTGGGGATACTCATGCGATCAGACTCCGCAGCAATTGGGCAGCTGCGCCACCGAACACCACCATCGCCCCGCCAACGGCAAACAGTACCGCGCAGGCGACGGCGACCTTGCGGCTCTCGAGCCGCACGACATCCAGATGCCCTGCCGGTCGCAGCGCACTGACGGACCCCAGCACCGGCAACCCGGTCGCTCGGCTCAAGGAATTCGGATCGTCGAAGGTCGGGCGAAGGACGGCTGGCACGAGCGCGAGCGCAACGCCCGCCCCGAGGCCGGCGAACAGCGCCAGCAACATGAAGACCGAGCGGTTCGGCCAGACGGGTGCCAGGCCTGCGCGTGGCGGCTCGATCACCTCGAACCGCACGATGCCATTCTGGGCTGCGTCATCGCTGACCTTGGCCCGTTCGAGCCGCTCCACGAGTTGCTGGTACTGCGCCCGCTGCACGTTATAGTCGCGGTTCAGGCGCGCGAACTCCTGCTCGACCTCGGGCGCAGAATCGACGAAGCGACGTAGCTCCGCGATCTCGCGCCGATGTTGCGACGCTGCACCGCGCAGCGACGCCAGTTCCACGTCGACTTGACTCAGCTGCGTCTGGATCGACTGGTAGACCGGGTTGACGTTGAGCGACCGTATTGCCCCCGTGCCGGCACCGCCGCGCGCAAGGTCCGCAAGCTCCCGCGCCTCACGCTCCTTGAGCTCGCGAATCGTCTGGCGCAGGGCCAGCACTTCGGGGTGCCTGTCCGTGAAGCGCAGCAGCAGATCCTCTAGACGCGCCTCTGCCTCCTGCACTCGGATCGACACATCCGGGACGGCGCCCGAGGAGTTCCCCCCACCACCGCTGCCGGCTGTCCCCGGGACGAACTGCCGCGATGCAGCGAGTTGCCGCCGCAACTCCTCGCGCCGGCTCGACGCCACGGCCAGGTTGGTTTCGGCCTGTTGCAGCAGCGCCATCTCGGATTCGAGCCGCGAGAAATAGTCGCCCCGCTCCTCCCCGGGCAGCATGCCGACATTGCGTTTCTTGAACTCCGCGAGGCGCGCTTCGGCCTCCGACAGCCGCTTCTCGAGATCGGCGATCTGGCGCACCAGGAAGCTCTGGGCTTCATTGGCTCCCGTGCGGTTGCCGCTCAGCGTGCCTTCGACGAAATTGTCGAGAAGCGTGCGGACGACATCCAGGCTCGTCTGACGATTCGTGTTCTGATAGCTGATCGAGTAGATCGTGTCCGTCGCCTGCTGCCCACCCGGTGCCTGGCTGACTGTGGCGATCACGGAGATCTGCTGCTGCAGCGCGGTGATCAGCCCTTCCATGCCAGCCTCGTTGGTCACATCGGCGTCGAGGTTGGTCGCACGAGCAACCGCCTCGAGTTGCGGTCGCGACAAAAGCGCTTCGCGGACCAGCGCAAGCTGAGAGTCGTAGTCCTCCTCGATCGCGATGCCTTCGAGCACTGGTCGCAGCGCCGTGCGCGCATCGACGTACACGCGCGCGGTCGCCTGATAGCGATCCGGCAGCGAAAGCACGACCAGCCAGCCGAGCGCACAGACGGCCCAGGCGACGGCAACTGCCAGCCAGCGCCGCCGCCACAACGCCCGCGCATAGCTGTAGACCATGACCATGATGTCGTTCATGCGTGCCTCAGAACACCGACTGCGGGATGATGAAGACGTCGCCCGGCTTCAGCTCCCGGTTCTGTGCCAGATCGCCCTTGTTCATCAGGTTGCCGAGCTTGACGCGGATCTCCGTGTTCTTGCCATTGACGACCCGGACGATCTTGGCGCGGTTGGCAGCTGCGAATTCGGTGAGCCCGCCGGTCGCCAGCACGACATCGAGCACGCGCAGGCCCTCACGGTAGGGCAGCGCCTGCGGCGTGCGCACCTGGCCGACCACCTTGACCTGGCTGAACGTGCTGACGGCGTTGCCCACGATGATGTTCACCTGCGGCGCGCGCACGAACTCCGACAGTACCGCCTCGATGTCCCGCGCGAGTTGCGATGGCGACTTGCCGATCGCGACCATGTTCTCGACCAACGGCGTCGAGATCTTGCCATCCGGGCGCACCGGCACCGTCACCGAGAGCTCCGGATTGCGCCAGACGAACACCTGCAGCGAATCCCCGGGCCCGATGATGTAATCGTCGGTGACGATGGGGGCAGGCGCCGGAGCAGCTGCGCCAACGCTGGGCGGCGCAGGAGACTGCGCGAACGCGGTCGTGGCCAGAGCACCGAACCACAGCAGACTGAGCCATTTCTTCATCGTGCCAACTCCTGCGCCAGCTTCTGTGCCAGGGCGCGTTCCTTGAAATTCGTATTCCCGGCCAGTGCGCGCTCGAGATGCTGGCGCGCACCCGCATGATCCCCAGCCCGATGCAGCGCCGTGGCGTAGTGATACCGCACGGCACGATCCTCTGGAAGCGCCGCCACGGCCTTTGCAAGCACGTCGCGACCTTCACCGAATTTGCCCGCCTGCACCAGCACCCAACCGAGCGTGTCGGCAACGGCGCCATTGTCAGGCGCGATCGCATAAGCCCGCCGCGCCAATGATTCCGCCATTGCAATGTTGGTCGGCGCGAGCAACCAGGCGAGGTTGTTGAGCGCAGCGAGGTCATTGGGGGCCTGCGTCAGCAGCGCCTCGAGCTGGCGTCGGGCCTCGGCGTCACGGCCGCCACGCAGCAGATAATCCGCGAGCGCACGGCGCGCATTCAGATCGCGCGGCTCACGCGCGAGCCAGGTTTGCAGCGGTAGCTCCGGCCGCGACAGCCCGGCCGCAGCACGCACTTCGAAATCACTGATGGCGGCGATCGCGGTAGGGCGCAATGCGTAGGACTGCGCGAACGCGCGGCTCGCGTCCTCGGCACGCCGCTCCGCCGCTGCGACCTGCCCAGCCAGCAACCAGGCGAGCGGATGCAGCGGCAAGCGCGCCTGCAAGGCATCCGTCATGCGGCGCGCCGCCGCAGTCTCGCGCCGTGACAGCGCGAGGCGCACGGCAAGCGCATTGGCCTCGAGCCATTCCGGGCGCAGCGACACCGCGCGCGCGAAAGACTCACGAGCAGCACCCGCGTCACCGGCAGCAAGTTGCGCGCGCCCGAGACCAAACCAATGCTCGGCGCTGTCCTGCGCTTGATCACGCGCCGTGCCGTAGCGCAACCGCGCCTCTTCTGGTCGCCGTGCAGCGAGTAGCAGCTGCCC
>JBIITU010000325.1:0-4121 GCA_044340335.1 Steroidobacteraceae bacterium | reverse complement strand
GCAGTCCATCGGTTTTCCCGAAGTATATTGACAGAATAAACGATTTTTCTGAATTCAACCGGCTGGATAGATTGCACCCACGGCATCGCTTCAAGCGCCGGATGTCGGTGGCCTCTGGCTCCTCCACGCCGGCGGCTTCCGGCAACGGCCCAACAGTTTTCGGGCGCGCGCCCCACTGGCATCAGGTGGGGGGTGTGGCAAACGGTGCAAGGACGCGCCGTCGTTGGAGAGCAAGGAACATGGATTGTGCGAACCGAGGAGACCCCCTGATGATGGACCATCTGTTCGCCGCCGACCCCATCCAGCTCACCGCCCAGCTCGCCAGGGGGCGCCGCCCGGAATTCCCTTCTAGCTGACCGCCGACCCCGGCACCGCCGGGGTCTCGCGCGGCGCAAACCAGCAGTTCACCGCCACCGTGATGCGGGTGTCGCGACCGAGGAAAGTCGCGACCTCGTGCACGAGATAGGACGGGAACACCACCAGCTGCCCGGGCGCCAGCTTCACGGCGATATGGCCGAAGTTGTAGGGCCGCTTTATCTTCACATTCGCCGGGTCGAGGTACATGTTCGAGCCGGGCCGGTGATCGAGGAAACGCAGCGCACCGCTGTCGACCCGGTCGGGGACGTCTTCGCCGCCGCGCACGCAATACACCGCTGACCACGATGCCATCGGGTGGTTGTGCGCGACGAACGAGCCGCCGAAGCGCGTGACGTGGAACCAGGCGTGGTTCTGGACCCGCATGTTCGCGAGGTCCTGCTGCGTGTAGCCCGACAGCTGCATGACAACTTCGCCGAGCGATTCCATGACGAAGCCGCGCAGCGCCTGCACGCAGGGCTCTTTCCAGCGGAAGAAGTCGAAGTCGCTCTCGAACATCTCGCGCTGCGGGATGTGGGTCGGATGCGGGTTGCGGTACACCTCGGTTTCGCGCGACAGGATCAGGGCCTCGAGTTCGGCGTTCAGTGCGGCGCTATTCGCAAGCTCTGCATACGCGATCGGTGACGCGAACGCCGGCGTGATGTTGACCTGGGGGCGTGTCATGGCTGTCTCCCGTCTGGGCGTCTCATGAAAAAGGCCGCCGCCCCCTCGCGGGAGCGGCGGCCCAGTTTGCCTCAACGCGTCTTGCGTCGGCGTTCAGCTCAGAACGTGAACCGGACGTCGAGGAAGAAGCGACGGCCGAGCACGTCGTAGGTCGACGGATCGGTGTTCGCCTGCACGCCCGCGCGGGCGTTGGTCGCGAACAGCACCGGATCCCTGTCGAACACGTTGTCGACGCCCAGCAGCAGGTTCACCCACCCCTTCGGCGCCCAGTTCACCGTCGCGCGATGGTTGAAGTAGCTGCCCGTCGTCGGCGCGCGGCTGAAGTTAGACGCCGTGGGGGCCACGCCGGTGTTGGTCGGCGTGCGCGCAGCGTCGGTGTTGACGACCTGCATGCCGTCGACGAAGCGCGCATCCCAGCCGAAGCGCCAGTCGCCCACCGCCCACGTCAGACCCAGGCGGGCCTTCAGCTCAGGATAGGTTTCGGCGAAGTTCGTCGTGATGGTGCCATCGACCGCGACCAGCGGTGCGACCGGGTCTTCCTGGAACTCCCAATTGAGCAGCTGGGTGGCCAGGAAGTTGACCGACAGACGACCGGCCGTCTCGGGCAGGCCGAACTCCGACAGCGGCACGACCCAGTCGACCTGGAAGTCGACGCCATCGACATTGCGCTTGCCGAGGTTCTGGTTGGTTCCCTGCACGTCCGTCGCTGCACCCGAAGGCGCGCGCGTGAACAGGCGGCACCACAGATTGCTGTTGCTGAAGCTCGGGTTGGCGTTCTGGGCGTTGAAGCAGCGCGACACGACCGTGCCAGAGCCTACGGTACCGATGGTATCGGTCAGGCGGTAGCGGAAGTAGTCGACCGAGGCGCGCAGCTGGTGGGTTTCGAGCACCGGCTGCCAGGTGACGCCGAACGTATACGTGTCCGCCGACTCAGGATCGAGGTTCACGTTGCCGCCCGTCAGCGCGCGCACCTGCGCGTTGCCGGTCGGGAAGTTCGCCGGTGCGCCCTGCGCGGCGCACAGTGCGGTGACCTGTGCTCCGTTCGGGCCGCTGCGCTGCGGGCTGCCGTTCCAGCACGGGTCCTGGAAACTCGGGAAGCTTTCCTGCACCGGCTGGAACAGTTCGAGGATCGACGGCGCACGCGTCGCCTTGTTGAACGAGCCACGCACCTTGACGGTGTCGATCGGCTTCCACTCGAGGCCGGCCTTGTAGGTGTCGACGCTGCCAGCGAGGTTGTACGATGAGTAGCGATAGCCGAGATCGAGCGACAGGCTGTCGACCGCCGGCGTCACGGAGCAGCGGCACCGCGATTTCCGTGAAGTACTCGCGCACGTTGATCTCGCCGTTGATCGGCTGGTTGGCGTTGAAGCCGACCACGTCGCCGCTGCGCAGGAACTCGTCCGGGCGGAAGGTGCCCACATCGCGGCGGTACTCGAAGCCGACCGACGCGCCCAGCGGGCCCGCGGGCAGGTCGATCACGTCGCCGGTCGCATAGGCCACAACCTGACTCTGCGAGAACTCGAGCGAGTTGGTGGTGCGAATCGCGATGGCCGCGCCGCAGGCCGCCGAGAGCGTGCCGAACGGGTTGAACGACGCGCAGCCGCGCGACGCGAGCGCCGCCGGATTGTTCAGCGCACTCTGCAGGCGCGATCGCGACAGGTTGCCGTCCTGGATCTGCAGGCCCTTGACCTCGCCGTAGCTCGCCGAGATGTCCCAGTTCCATTCCTTCGTCATCAGCTGGATGTCGCCGCGGACGCCCAACTGCGCCTGCGAGGTATCCCAGGTGTTGAGCTGGATGCGGGGGCCCGATTCGCTGTAGCGGCGCTCCAGCAGGATGCTCTCGGTTGCATTGCCGCGAGAATTCATGAGCGCGCGCATCTGCGCCGGGATCAACGGGTTGGTGGATGGGACCGTGTACCCCGCCTGATTTGGCGCGATACCGACGGGCGTCGGAGCAAGCTGCTGCGGCGAATCGTAGGTCGTGTACATCACGCGGCCATAGAGCTCGGCCTTCTGGCCCATGTCATGGCGCAGGAACCCGGCGAACTGCTTGCGCTCGAGCGGCAGCTGCAGGTAGTTCACCGGGGCGAAGTTGTACGAGAAGCTCGCCGGGTTGTAGCCCGGGTCGCTGGTGTCGCCGGTGAAGTTGCGGACCGGCGTGTACGAGAACACCGAGCCGTTGGCGTTGAACCCAACAGCCGTCGTTGTGCTGACCCCCGTGCCGAACAGCGCATCGTAAGCGCCCTGCGTTGGCAGGTTAGTCGGCGTAAACGCGATACGGCCCTCCGGCGTCGACGTAGAACCCTGCGGCCGGAAGTCCGGGCCGAACTGTACCGCCGAGAATTCTCGCTCACCGGCGAGCAGCTGGTCGCGCTCGTCGAAGGTGACGGCGAACACGGCATTGCCCTTGTCGTCGTTGAAGTTGCCGCCGACCAGCAGTTCGAAGACCTGCGTACGGCCGTCGTTCTCGGCGGTCACGCCATTCTCGACTGAGAGCTGCACGCCTTCGAAGTTGCGCTTGGTGCGGATGTTGACGACGCCCGCGATGGCGTCAGAGCCGTACACCGACGAAGAGCCGCCGGTCAGAATCTCGACGCTCTCGATCAGACCCGTCGGGATCGTGTTGAGGTCGACGACGCCGCTGGCGTTCGACGGCGTCAGGCGCAGGCCATCGAGCAGAACCAGGGTACGGTTCGTGCCAAGGCCGCGCAGGTTGACGTTCGCCTGGCCGCCGTTCGACGGATTGTTCGACGTCGTGGTCACCGACGGCACGAGCTGCGGCAGTTCGTTGAGTACCTGCTCGATCTGCTGTGTGCCAGCCTGGCTGAACACATCGGCACCTATCGTGACGACGGGGCTGCTGGCCTCGTAGTCCTGGCGCCTGATGCGCGAGCCCGTGACGGTAACTTGCTCAAGAGTAGACGCGTCGGCTGCGTCCTGTTCCTGGGCGACGGCGTTCTGTGTCGCGAGCGTCGTCGATGCCGCAGCTCCCATGAGCAATGCGAATCGAACGGCCCGCTGAATTTCCAGCTTCTCGGCCATGATGCCTCCAAAGTTTTTCAGACGTGTGTAGCGCCGGTCCC
>JBIITU010000324.1:0-4125 GCA_044340335.1 Steroidobacteraceae bacterium | reverse complement strand
GCCTGATGCGCGCTCGATCCTGTGCCTGCGCGCGACCCGCAGCAGCGACGGCCAGACCCGCTCGAACCTGCTGTGGAGTTACGGCCACACGACCATCCCGCGCCAGCTGCGCGATATCGTCGTCACGGAATACGGCATCGCGGACCTGCGCGGGCGCACCGACGTCGAATGCGTGCAGGCCCTGCTCGGCATCTGCGACTCGCGCTTCCAGCCCGAGCTGCAGGCCGCAGCACAGCGGGCGGGCAAGCTGCCGCGTGACTGGCGCATCCCGGACGCCCAGCGCCAGAACCGCCCCGAGCGACTGGCTCGCGCGCTGGCGTCGCATCGACGGGCAGGCCTGTTCAGCGAGTACCCGTTCGGCACCGACCTGACCGACGAAGAAGTGGTGCTGGCGCGCGCACTGCGCCACCTGCGCGCGGCGACCGCCAGGCCGCTGGGCCGCGCGGCCACGGCGGCTCTGGCGCTGTTGCAGGGTCCGCGGCCCGAGCATGCCGCGCTGCTGCGGCGCCTCGGGCTCGCGGAACCGGCCACCCGAAGGGAACTGTTGTGGCAACGGCTGGTCGCACGCAGCATCCATCTGACCCGCGAGGACGCGACCCGCTAGAATGCGCGCCATGGGACAGAACCAGGTTCGCAAGGAGGCGACGCGGTGACCATCGTGATGCTGATCGCAGGGCTTGCGCTGCTGATTGCAGGCGGCGAACTGCTCGTGCGCGGCGCGTCGAAGCTCGCCGTATCGCTGGGCATCTCGCCGCTCGTCGTCGGCCTGACGGTCGTGGCCTTCGGCACGAGCGCGCCCGAGTTCGCCGTGTCGATACAGGCAGCCTTGTCAGGCCAGGTGGACATCGCGCTCGGTAATGTCGTCGGCAGCAACATCTTCAATGTGCTGTTCATCCTGGGCATCTCCGCGCTGATCGTGCCGCTGATCGTTTCAGCCCAGATCGTGCGCCAGGAAGTGCCCATCATGATCGGCGCGTCGCTGCTGCTCGCGGCATTCGCGTTCGATGGCAGCATCGTGCGCTGGGAAGCAGGCGTGCTGTTCGCGCTGCTGCTGACCTACACGGCGTTCCTGATCATCCAGAGCCGCCGCGAGTCGCAGGCCATCCAGGCCGAGTACGCCGGCGAAGCGCACATCGGCGCGCAGCGCCACTGGGATGATCGGCTGCCGGTGCAGCTGCTGCTGATCGTCGCGGGACTCGTGCTGCTCGTGTTCGGCTCGCGCTGGCTGGTCACCGCAGCTGTTGCCATCGCGCAGTCCTTCGGCGTCTCCGAGCTCGTGATCGGCCTGACCATCGTCGCGGCGGGCACCTCGCTGCCGGAGGTCGCCGCATCGATCACGGCGGCGCTCCGCGGCCAGCGTGACATCGCCGTCGGCAACGTCATCGGCAGCAACACCTTCAATATCCTGGGTGTGGTCGGGCTGTCGGGGCTGGTCGCGCCCTTGCCGCTCGCCGTGCCGCAGTCACTGCTCGAGTTCGACCTGCTGGTCATGCTCGCCGTGGCGTTCGCCTGCCTGCCGGTGTTTTTCACCGGCGCAACGATCGCGCGCTGGGAAGGCGCCGTGTTTCTCGGCTACTACATCGCCTACGTTACCTTCCTGATCATGACGGCGCAGCAGCACGAGGCGCGCGCCACATTCGCGCTCGCGATGCAGACGGTCGTGCTGCCGCTGACCGTGCTGACCCTGCTGGTGGTATCCGTGCGCGCCTGGCGGGCACGACACACGACATGACCCTCAGCACGGCTTATCTGCTGCCCGGCGCCCTGGCGCTGCCATGGCTGGCAGCGCTGGCACTGTTCGCGATGCCGAACGAACGACGCACCGCAGCGGCAGTGGTCGCGGGCGGTGCGACGCTGGCAGCACTGGTATTGCTCGGGCTGGCGGGCCCGACCGTGTTCGACGGCGGCGTGCTGCGCATCGCCTGGGCCTGGCTGCCGTTCGAAGGCGCCGACTTCGGCCTGCGTGCCGACGGCCTCGCCTGGACGTTCGCGATGCTGGTGCTCGGCATCGGCGCGCTGGTGGTGCTGTACGCGCGCTATTACCTGTCGGAATCCGATCCGATGGCGCGCTTCTACGCGTTCTTCATGCTGTTCATGGGCGCGATGCTCGGTATCGTGCTCGCCGACAACCTGCTGCTGCTGGTCGTGTTCTGGGAACTGACCAGCATCGCCTCTTTCCTGCTGATCGGTTACTGGCAGGGACGCGCCGATGCCCGCCAGGGCGCGAGGCTGTCGCTGACCATCACCGCGCTGGGTGGCCTGGCGCTGCTCGCCGGCGTGCTGCTGCTCGGCGAGATCGTCGGCAGCTTCAAGCTCGACGCCGTGCTCGCCGCGGGCGACACCGTGCGCGCGCATCCGTGGTACGCGCCGACGCTGCTGCTGATCCTGCTGGGCGCGTTCTCGAAGTCGGCGCAGTTCCCGCTGCACTTCTGGCTGCCGCAGGCCATGGCAGCGCCGACGCCGGTGTCGGCTTACCTGCACTCGGCAACGCTCGTCAAGGCAGGCGTGTTCCTGCTGGCACGCCTGCATCCGACGCTGGCCGGCACGGAACTGTGGTTCTACGTCGTCTCGCTGACTGGCCTCGCGACCCTGGTCGTTGGCGCCTACATCGCCGTGTTCCAGCACGATCTCAAAGGCCTGCTCGCCTACTCGACCATCAGCCACCTCGGCCTGATCACGCTGCTGTTCGGCCTGTCCACGCCGATGGCGACGGTCGCGGGCGTGTTCCACATCCTCAATCACGCCACCTTCAAGGCCTCGCTGTTCATGGCGGCGGGCATCATCGATCACGAGACCGGCTCGCGCGACATGCGCCCGCTCGGCGGCCTGTGGAAGTACATGCCGATGACCGCCGTGCTCGCCATCGTCGCGTCGTCGGCCATGGCGGGCGTGCCGCTGCTGAACGGATTCCTGTCGAAAGAAATGTTCTTCGCCGAGACCCTGCACCTGCACACCACGCCGCTGTTGACGCTGGTGATCCCGGTGCTCGCGACGGTCGCCGCCGCGTTCTCGGTCGCCTACTCGGTGCGCTTCAGCCACGATGTGTTCTGGAACGGCGAGCCGACGGACCTGCCGCGCAAGCCGCACGATCCACCCTTCTGGATGCTGGTGCCGGTCGGCGCGCTGGCGCTGCTGTGCCTGCTGGTCGGGATCGTGCCCGCGCTGACGATCGGGCCGCTGCTCGCCGTGGCGGCCACTCCCGTGGTCGGCGCCGCGTTGCCGGAGTACTCACTGGCCATCTGGCACGGCTTCAACCTGCCGCTGCTGATGAGCGCGGTTGCGCTGGCGGCCGGCACCGCGATCTACTTCATGCTGCAGCGGTTGTTCAAGCTGCACGATATCGTGCACCTGCCGCGCGGCGGCCGCGAGATCTTCGATTTCACCATCGCCGCAATCATCCGCTTCGCGCGCGCCGCCGTCGGCCGCATCGCCAACGGCAGCCTGCAGCGCTCGGTGCTGCTGATCTGTGGCGCAGCATTGCTGCTCGGCGCATGGCCCTTGTTGACCGGCACTACTGCACCCGCTGCAGCCGGCCCGATGGCCACCGCGGCAGGCCCCGTCGGCTGGACGCTGTGGCTGATCGCACTGGTAGCGATGGCAGCGCTGCTGGTGCGCCATCGGGAACGCGTCGAGGCCCTCGTCTACCTCGGCGTCATCGGCCTCGTCGTCAGCCTGACGTTCGGTGCGCTGTCGGCTCCGGATCTGCTGCTGACGCAGCTGCTCGTCGAGGTGGCGTCGATCCTGCTGCTGCTGCTGGCGCTGAACTTCCTGCCGCGTCGCTCCGAGCCCACCGACAGCAACGCACGGCGCTGGCGCGATGCCGGCATCGCACTGGCCGGTGGCATCGGCATCAGCGTCATCGTGCATGCCGTGCTGACCCGACCGCGCCCCGAGTCGCTGGCACCGTGGTTCCTCGACAACGCCGTGCCCGGCGCGTTCGGCACCAATGCCGTCAACGTCATCCTGGTCGACTTCCGGGCATTCGATACCCTGGGCGAGATCGCCGTGCTCGGGCTCGCAGCGCTGCTGGTCGCCGCGCTGCTGCCGCGCGCCGCGACGACGGCAGCACAGGTCACGCCGCCAGGCGCGGACGCCGCGCGCTCGCTGATGCTCGAGATCACCTCG
>JBIITU010000323.1:0-4126 GCA_044340335.1 Steroidobacteraceae bacterium | reverse complement strand
AACGCGCGTGGATGGACTGAAAGGGGGCCCTTGGAGACCTGCGCGACCGACGATTTCGGCGCGAATCAAGCACGAATTCCGATCGCCGAAGGGAGGGCCGCTCCGGTATCGTCGGCTGACCGACGCTCGCCGGATCGCCAGCTCGAACTGCTTTTGAACTGACGACTACCTGGGGGCGATCGCCATGACGACCTCAACTATTGCGCGCTGGTTCTCCGAGGAAGAGATTGCGGAGAGGTACGGCGTTTCGATCTTTACGGTGAAGCGCTGGCGCAAATCCGGCCGGTTGAAGGCGAAGAGACTGGGGCGCGGATTCAAGGTCCGCGAGGATTGGCTTCTGGAGTGGGAAAACGCACCGGGAGAGCAACGATGCGCAAGCGACGAGACGGTCAACTTGGCGAGTTCTGGCTCTCGAAGCGTGCCGGCAGCAACTGCTGGTACGTCACGTGGCTCGATCGCGACACGAGACAGACTCGACGACAGACGACGGGCACTGATGATTATGCAGAGGCGGAACGGCAACTAGCCGAGCGCTTTACTCTCGCGGAGACGTTGGAGGAAGAGCGGCCCGCGGATGTGCCGCTCACAACGGTCCTTGATCGGTACTGGCACGAGCACGCGTCGAAGTTGCCGTCGAAGGGGAGCCGCCAGACTTCTCGCACGGCGGTTGAGTTGCTCCGTGAACTCGTCGGGCCTGCGATGGTGGCTGATTTCGGGCGCAAGGAGCAGGAGCGGATCGTCGGGGTGCTTCGGGAGCGCGGTCTCTCTGATGGCTACATCCGGCGAACGTTCGATACGGCTCGAGCTGCGCTGCGACGTGCGTATGCCAACGAGGAAATCGCGAGCGTCCCGCCCTTCATCCGGATCCCCAAGAGCGAACCGCGCGATCGCGTGCTGTCGATCGAGGAGGCGGCTGCGCTGTTCAATGCTGCGAAGCAGGAGTCGCAGTTTCGTTATCTGTTGCTGGCTTTCGGGACTGCCGCGAGACCGGCTGCAATCCTCGAGCTCACGCGGGTTCAGTGCGACATCCGCGGACGGCGTATTCGGCTCAACCCCCACGGTCGGAAGCAGAACAAGAAGCGGCGACCCACGATCCCGATGGCCGAGACGCTGGCGCTGTGGTTGAAGGACTGGCGCGACGATCACATCGTCAATCACAACGGTCAGCCCTATAGCCGTGAAGGCTGGAAGGCGATCTTCAAACGCCTTGCGGAGCGGGCGGGAGTGCCGGACGTTTCCGCGTACACGATCAGGCACACGATGGCGACGGAACTCGCAAAGCGTGGCGTGCCCTGGAGCGAGATCGAGATGGTGCTCGGGCATGCGATCCCGAGTACGACATCGCAGTACGTGCACTACGCGCCGGAGTTCCTGCAGAAGGCGGTGGCGGCGATCGATGCGTATTTCTCTGAGCTCTCACAGCTCGTGCACAAGCCGCTTCTCGGCGTCCAAATCGAGGATCAACCCCTGCCGGACAGCGTTTTGCGTGCCAGTTGCGTGCCAGTTGGCCCATCCGATGAGGGTCGGATGGTGGCTAACTCATTGATTCGATTGGTCGGGATGAGAGGATTTGAACCTCCGACTCCTACGTCCCGAACGTAGTGCTCTACCAGGCTGAGCTACATCCCGATTTCAGTACGTGCGCTCCACGGAGAAGCGCGCGAGGGCGGCGAGGCTTTTCTTGTACGGCGTTTCGGGGAGTGCCCTGAGAGCACCCAACGCCTGATCAGCCTCGTCCTGAGCGAGGCGGCGAGTGTACTCAAGCGCCCCGGTCGATTCAATTGTGGCCATGATCTGATCCATCCGCTCGAGGCCGCCGGCACGGATGGCGTCCCGGATCAGCTCGCGGGTGGCGGTGTCATCGCTGACGCGCAGCGCCTGGATCAGCGGCAGCGTCGGCTTGCCTTCGGCGAGGTCGTCGCCGAGGTTCTTGCCCAGCTCATCGGCATCGGCCTGGTAGTCGAGCACGTCGTCGACGAGCTGATACGCGGTGCCGAGGTGCTTGCCATAAGACGCGAGCGCCTGCTGCAGGCTGGGTGAGGCGCCGGCGAGCACGGCGGCGACTTCGGCGCCGGCCTCGAACAGCTTGGCGGTCTTGCGGTAGATGACCTCGAGATACCGCTGCTGCGTGGTATCCGGGTCGCGCGCATTCATCAGCTGCAGCACTTCGCCTTCGGCGATCACGTTGGTCGCGTCGGCCATGATCTCCATGACGCGCTGCGAGCCCATGGCGGCCATCATCTGGAACGCCCGCGAATAGACGAAATCGCCGACCAGCACGCTGGCCTGGTTGCCATAGACCTGGTTGGCGGTGTCGCGGCCGCGGCGCTTGGCGGAACCGTCGACGACGTCGTCGTGCAGCAGCGTGGCGGTGTGGATGAACTCGATGAATGCCGCGGCGTCGATGTGGGTGCTGCCCTGGGCGCCGCAGGCGCGGGCGGCGAGCACGACGATCAGCGGCCGCAGCCGCTTGCCGCCGGCGCCGATGATGTAATCGGCGATCTGGTCGACGAGGCCGACCTCGCTGTGCAGGCGCACGCGGATCACGGCATCGACCGATTCCAGGTCGGCGCGCACGGGGGCTTTGATTTCCTCGAGTTTCATCGCGCGGGCATGGTATCGGAGTCGGTCGCGCGGGCCAAACCGGGCTTTCCGGGGGTGCCGCCCGGGTAGGGCGGGGTCGACCCCCTAAATCTCTGATCGAAAAGGCCAAATTGGGGTTTGACCGGGGCGGCTGCGGGGCTTAAACTTCGCGCCCTTTGATTCGGAGCGGAACATGTACGCGGTCATCGCCACGGGCGGCAAGCAGTATCGGGTGGAGAAGGGCAGCGTGCTGCGCGTTGAAAAGCTCGCGGCCGAGCCGGGCAGCGCGGTCAAGTTCGACCAGGTGCTGATGGTCGGCGGTGGCGACACGGTCAAGGTCGGCTCGCCGCTGCTGGGTGGCGCCGAGGTGCACGCCACGGTCGAGCGTCACGGCCAGGGCGAGAAGAAGTCCATCGTCAAGTTCCGTCGCCGCAAGCATTACCTGCGCATGGGCAACCATCGCCAGCAGTTCACCGAAATCAAGATCACTGACATCAGCGCTGGCTGATTCGCTGGAGCAACCAAGCCATGGCACATAAAAAGGCAGGCGGCAGTACCAAGAACGGCCGCGAATCACACAGCAAGCGTCTGGGCGTGAAGGCGTTCGGCGGCGAGAAAGTGCTCGCCGGCAACATCATCATCCGTCAGCGCGGCACGCAGTATCGTCCGGGCGTCAATGTCGGCATTGGCACGGACCACACGCTGTTCGCGAAGAAGACGGGCAAGGTCCAGTTCAAGCGCCGCGGCGCCGAAGGCCGGATGTACGTCAACGTCGTCGATGCCGAGGCGCAGGCGCAGTAGCCTGGTCCGCGTCGCACGACTGCACGAACCCCGGCCTCGCGCCGGGGTTTTGTTTTGAGGGCACGGTCATGGATATCGTCCGATGAAATTCGTCGATGAAGCGCGACTGCGCGTCCAGGCCGGCAACGGCGGTCGCGGCAGCATCAGTTTCCGCCGCGAGAAGTTCGTGCCCTTTGGCGGCCCGGATGGCGGCGATGGCGGCGATGGCGGCAGCGTCTACCTGCGCGCGGCGCCCGGCATCAACACGCTGGCGGATTTCCGGATCGAACGCCTGTACAAGGCCAAGTCGGGCGAGGCGGGCAGCGGCAATGACTGCTTCGGTCGCGGCGGCGAAGATCTGTACATCCCGGTGCCGGTGGGCACGATCGTCCGCGACACCGAAACCCAGGAAGTGCTGGGCGACCTGACCAACGAGGGCGACACACTGCTGGTCGCGCACGGCGGCAAGGGCGGCTGGGGCAACCAGCGTTTCAAGTCGAGCACGAACCGCGCGCCGCGCCAGTTCGGGCCTGGCCTGCCGGGCGAGAAGCGCCAGCTCGAACTCGAGATGAAAGTCATCGCGGACGTCGGCCTGCTGGGGCTGCCGAATGCGGGCAAGTCGACGCTGATCCGCGCGGTGTCGTCGGCGCGCCCGAAGGTGGCGGATTACCCCTTCACGACCCTGCATCCGAACCTCGGCGTCGTGTACTGCGGCGAGCATCGCAGCTTCGTCATGGCGGACATCCCCGGCCTGATCGAAGGC
>JBIITU010000322.1:0-4131 GCA_044340335.1 Steroidobacteraceae bacterium | reverse complement strand
AGCGCGATCAGCACCGCGTAAGTGCGTGCACCCCATCGACCACGCGGATGATGCATGGCGGCCAGCAGGAAGGTGACGCCGAGCAATGCCATGCCGACCCGCTGGAAGACGCAGAGCGGACAGGGCTCCAGCCCCAGCCCGTGCTCGGCGTAGAGCGCATAGCCCAGCATTGCCACGCAGGCCAGCATGCCTGCGACATTGATGCTGCGACGGCTGAAGCCCAACATGCGTTGAGACGTCCGCGCTCAGCCGTCAGCCGCTGGCCTGAGGTTGGCCGCCGCACCCGGGTCGCCTGCAGCACCACCGCCACGCAATTGACTCTCGATGTCCTCCAGGCGGGTGTGCCGGACGTCCTTGCCGTGCACCATGTAGATCACGTATTCACACATGTTCTTGGCATGATCGCCGATGCGCTCGAGCGCGCGCACGATCCACATGACGTCGAGCGCGCGACGGATCGCGCGCGGGTCTTCCATCATGAACGTGATCGCCTGCCGCTGGATCGATTCATACTCTTCATCGACCAGCCGATCCTGACGGGCCACGCGCAGCGCCGTTTCGGCATCCATGCGGGCAAACGCATCGAGTGCTTCATGCACCATGTCCTGGACGATGCGCCCGAGGTGCTTGATCTCGCGGTACTTGTCGGCGGGGCGCTCCTGGGCCGCGAGTCGCGAGGCGATGTAACCGATCTTCTCGCATTCGTCACCCATGCGCTCGAGGTCGGTGATCGCCTTGATGATGGCAACGATGACACGCAGGTCGCCTGCGGCGGGCGCGCGCGTGGCGAGGATGCGCGAGCACTCCTCGTCGATCGACACCTCCATGCTGTTGACCTGGTAGTCGTCGCGCGCCACCGTCTCGCCCATGACACTGTCGCCTTCGATCAGCGCGGTCACGGCTTTCGCGAGCTGCTGCTCGACGAGCCCGCCCATGGCGAGCACCTTGTTGCGCACGCGCTCGAGGTCCTCGTTGAAGCGGCGCGAGATATGCTGCGACAGGTCGGCCTTTTCCATGCTGGCTTCCGCAAACGTCCGTTGATGGTCGATCATAGCTGATCGGCGGGGCGCGACCTACGACCACACCGTCTGCCACGAGCGACGCTCAGGCGCGGATGCGCTGCTCGGCGGGGCCCGCCAGTCGCCGCGGCGGGAAGTTGCAAGTGAAACTGCTGCCCCGCCCCTCGACACTGTCGACCACCAGCGTCGCGCCATGGTTCTGCAGCGCGTGCTTGACGATCGCGAGCCCGAGCCCCGAGCCGCCGGTCGCCCGGGCACGCCCGGCATCGACGCGGTAAAACCGCTCCGTCAGTCGTGGCAGGTGCTCGGGGGCGATGCCGATGCCCGTGTCGGTGACAGACACATGGCCGCCATCGTCGTCCGCCCACCAGCGCAGCGCGACCCGCCCGCCGGTGGGCGTGTACTTGATGGCATTGTCCACCAGATTGCCGAAAGCCGACTGCAGTTGCCCCTCATCGCCGATCAACTGCAGCTGGGTCTCGACCGACAGCGTGACTTCGCCCGGCCGCTGCGGTCGCGCTTCGGCATCCTTGCGCAGCATGGCCAGCATCGCAGCGACATCCACCGGCGCGCCGCCGACCTCGGCTTCGTCCGCCTCCAGCCGCGACAGCACCAGCAGGTCGTTGACGATCGCCGTCATGCGCTCGGCCTGCCGGCGCATCTCGCGCAGCGGTGGCGCCAGTTCCGGGTCGATGCCGGGATCCGAGGCCAGCGTCTCGAGATAGCCGGAAATGACGGTCAGCGGCGAACGAAGTTCATGCGACGCGTTGGCGACGAAGTCACGCCGCATGGTCTCGAGCCGGTTCTGGCGCGTCACGTCGCGGACGAACAGCAGCTTCTGGCCTTCGCCGTAGGGCACGAGCTGCATCGCCAGCCATTGCTCGACTGCCGTCACCGGCTGGATCACCACTGGCTGCGAGTGCTGTTCCGCAGCCAGGTAGCGCTGGAACTCGGGGTGCCGGATCAGGTTGCCGATCCGCAGGCCGGCGTCGCCGCGCGGACGCAGGCCCAGCAGTTCGCCTGCCATCCGGTTCATCCAGATGATCTCGTTCTCGGCATTGAGTGTCACGACACCATCCGGCATCGAGGCCGTGGAGCGGCGCAGCTCGCGGAAGGTCTCGATCAGGCGTTGCTTGTGGTACTTCTTGCGCCGGTGCAGACGCACGACCAGCGCGACGACGTCGCCCCACAGGCCAGAGGCGTCCGGCGGATCGATGCGGCTGCGGTTGCGCAGCCAGTGGTCTAGCTGGTGCAGGCGCAGCAGCTGCAGCGCGAGGTAGACAGAGAGCGCCGCGACCATGCCCGCCCAGACGCTGCCGGTCAGCAGGCCGAGCAGCGCGCCGGCCGCGATGCAGCCCGCAACTCGCGCGATGATGAACCACGTGGCCGCAACGCTGCCGGGAGACTCCGCCATCCGGCAAGCTTACTCGGTGCGGGTCGAAAACCGGTAGCCGGCGCCCCGCACTGTCTGCACCATCCAGTCGCAGGCAAAGGGCTCCAGCGCCTTGCGCAGCCGACGGATGTGCACGTCTATCGTTCGCTCTTCGACATAAACATTGCCGCCCCAGATGCGGTCGAGCAGCTGCTCGCGCGAGTAGACCCGCTCGGCATGGGTCATGAAGAATTCGAGCATTCGATACTCGGTCGGGCCCAGCGGCACGGTGCGTTCGCCGTAGGCGACCCGATGGCCCGCCTGGTCGAGGACGAGTCCCTCGGCGGCAATCTGCTCGCCGGACCCTGCGGGTGCCGAACGACGCAGCACGGCCTGGATCCGGGCCACCAGTTCGCGCGGCGAGAATGGCTTGACGACATAGTCGTCGGCACCGCCCTCGAGCCCGGCGACCTTGTCGCCCTCCTCGGCGCGCGCGGTCAGCATGATGACCGGCAATTCCCGGGTGTCACGATCGCGCTTGAGCAGGCGCGTCAGTTCGAGTCCGCTCATGTCCGGCAGCATCCAGTCGACGAGCACCAGATCGGGCCGCCGATCGGCGAGCTGCGAGCGGGCCGAGCGCACATCCTCGGCCTCCCGCACCTCGTAACCGGCGCGGCGCAGCCCGAACGCGATCATTTCGCGGATCGCACGCTCGTCTTCGACAACGAGGATTTGCTTAGTGGCCATGATGAACGCTGTATTGCACGCGCAGCATTACAGCGGCAGTGTATTGCAGTTTCGTGAAACAGCCGCAAACTCAGCGCCGACCGGCGCCGATTTGTCAGATTCGCGTCGGCAGTGCGGCAACCCGGTCGCGCAGGTACACCGGCTGCAGCAGCGCCGCCGGCCGCGCGCCACCGCAGCGCGCGTCCGCGACCGCAAGCCGCGCGATCTGCGCGGCGCCCGGCAGCAGCTCATCGAGCATCGGCAGACCGGTGGCAAGCGCTCGTTCCCGCAGCTCCGCGGAGGCTCGAAACCCACGCCCGGCCAGCACGAGACCGGTCTGCGTCGACAGACTGACCGCTTCGGGCGGAACCACCGCTTCGGGCGCGGCACCATGCGCAGCCGCGGCTGCGGACGGCGCGGCAGCCAGTCCCAGCGCATCGCGCACGAACTCGCCGCAATAGACTTCGCGCATCCGGGCATCGGCGCAGACGAGGCAACGACTGGCATCTGGCTGCAGCTCGAACGCGCGCTGCGCGATGGCACGCAGGTCCGAGATGGCGACGACGGGCTTGCCCGCGCCGAACGCGAGACCCTGCGCGACACTGATGCCGAGTCGCACGCCAGTGAAGCCGCCCGGACCGCGCCCGACAGCGAGCGCGTCGAGATCTGCCAGCCGCAGCTGCGCTGTCGCGAGCAGCGATTCGATGAGCGGCAGGATCATCTCGGCATGACCGCGCCCGATCTCCTGCTCGACGACCTCGACCGCGCCGTCGATCCACAGCGCCACCGAGCAGTTCTCGGTGGCGGTGTCGAACGCGAGCAGGCGTCGCACGTGCAGCGAGTCGCTGGTCATCTACTGCAACCTGCGCAGGAAACGTTTTGCTTCGGCGGCATCCTGCGTGACCGGCAGCTGCGGCAGGCTCGCCAGAAAAGTGCGGCCGTAGCTCTTGCCCGTCATGCGCGGATCGCAGATCGCGATCAGGCCGCGGTCGTCTTCACTGCGGATCAGGCGGC